>NZ_FNTA01000001.1 GCF_900105055.1 Amycolatopsis lurida | reverse complement strand
AAAGCAGCTCGAGTGTCGGCCTGCTCTTCACGCTGACACCGATGATGTTGTCCTTGTTCTGCACCAGGAACTTGTTCATGTCGCCGCTCGCGGTGGTGACGCTGGCGTACAGCTTGTCGAGGTCCGCCCGAGTATCCACAATGGTCTTCGCGGTGGTGGAGAGATCCGAGAGCGCCTTGAGGATGTCCGGCGCCGCGCCGGTGTAGAGGTCCGCGACGTCGGCGAGACCGGTGACGTCGGCCTTGAACTGCGGCATCAGCGGGTTCACCTGGTCGAGGAGGTCGTTGAGCTGGACGATGCTGTCCCCCAGGGACTTCCCGCGGTTGTCGAGCGCGAGCGAGATCGCACCCAGTGAACTGTTCAGCTTCTGCGGCTGCACCGCGCGCAGCAGCGGCAGCAGATCTCCGAGGACCCGTTCCAGCTCGATCGCGTTGGAAGACCGGTCCTGGCCGATGACGTCGCCGTCGCGCAGCGAGCCACCGGCGGGCCGCTCCGGGAGCACGAGATTGACGTAACGTTCGCCGAACACCGTCTTCGGCAGCAACCGCGCCGAAACGTTGCGCGGCAGCTGATCGATCTTCGCCGGATCGATGGCGAGGTCGATCTCCGCACCGTCGGCGGTGCCCCGCACCGCCCTGACCTCGCCGAACGGCACACCGCGGACCTTGACCTCGGCGGGCGGCGCCAGCTGGTTGCCGACCCGGTCGGTCTTGAGGGTGACCAGTTCCGCGCGTTCGAAGTCCTTGTTGAAGATGGCGACGGCGAGCCAGCCGAGCAGCACCAGGATGACGAGGAAGACCACCCCCGCCGCCTGCGTCCGTGCGCGCGTGCTCATCCGGACACCTTCACGGTCGTGGTGGCGCCCCAGATCGCCAGGCTGAGGAAGAGGTCCAGCACGCTGATCAGCACGATCGACGTCCGCACGGCGCGGCCGACCGCGACCCCGACGCCGGCAGGGCCGCCTGCGGCGCGATAGCCGTAGAAGCAGTGCGTGAGGATGACGCCGACGCTGAACACGAGGACCTTGGCGAACGACCACAGTACGTCTTCAGGCGGTAGGAACAAGGAGAAGTAGTGGTCGTAGGTTCCGCCGGACTGTCCGAAGAAGACCACCGTCGTCACCCTTGAGCCGAGGTAGGAGATCAGCAGGCCGATCACGTAGAGCGGGATGATCGCGATGAATCCGGCCACGATCCGGGTGGTGACGAGGTAGGGCATGCTGCGTACGGCCATCACTTCGAGCGCGTCGATCTCTTCGGAGATCCGCATGGCGCCCAGTTGCGCGGTGAATCCGGCGCCGACCGTCGCGGACAACGCTAGCCCTGCCGACAGCGGCGCGATCTCGCGGGTGTTGAAGTACGCGGTGAGGAAGCCGGTCATCGCGGAGATGTTGATCTGGTTCAGCGCGCTGAAACCCTGCAGCCCGACGGTGATCCCGGTGAACACGCACAGGCCGACCATCACGCCGACGGTGCCGCCGATCACCGCGAGGGCCCCGCTGCCGAAGGTCACTTCGGCGAGCAGGCGGACCACTTCCCGGAAGTAGCGGGTGACCGCCATCGGGATCGCCGCGAGCGCGCGGATGTAGAACAGCAACTGGTCGCCCAGCTCGAAAAGACTGTTGCCGGGGCGTTTGAACGCCTCGCGGGCCCGTTCGGGGACGCTGGTCACGGGATCAGGTTCCCTTCGCGGGAATGAGCTGCAGGTACAGCGCGGTCAGGATCGTGTTGACGAAGAACAGGAGCAGGAACGTGATCACCACCGACTGGTTGACGACGTCGCCCACGCCTTTGGGGCCGCCCTTGGGGTTCAGACCCCGGTAGGCGGCGACGACGCCGGCAAGGAAACCGAAGATGAACGCCTTGATCGAGCTGACGACGAGGTCGGGCAGCTGGGCCAGCGCGTTGAAACTCGCGAGGTACGCGCCCGGCGTGCCGCCCTGCACGATGACGTTGAAGAAGTAGCCGCCGAGGACGCCGACGACGCTGACCAAACCGTTCAGCAGCACCGAAACGCCGATGGCCGCCTGCACGCGGGGCACGATCAGCCGGTGGATCGGCGAGACACCGAGCACCTCCATCGCGTCGATCTCCTCGCGGATCGAGCGAGCGCCCAGATCCGCGCAGATCGCCGAACCGCCCGCTCCCGCGATGATCAGCGTGGTCACGATCGGGCTGGCCTGCTGCACGACGGCGAGGACGCTCGCGGCGCCGTTGAACTGCTGCGCGCCGATCTGGCTCGTGAGCGAACCCAGTTGCAGCGAGATGACCGCGCCGAACGGGATCGACACGAGGATCGCGGGCGTGATCGACACGCTCGCGATGAACCAGAACTGCTGGATGAACTCCCGGACCTGCACCGGGCGGCGGAACATCGCGAGGACGACGTCGATCCCCATGGCGCACATGCGGCCGAATTCGCGCAGGCCCGCGGCGGCCTTCTCCGGCGCGCGGGCGAGCAGAGCGACTGGATTGGCCATCGTCAGGCTCCACATCCGTTGGGGGGCCCACCATCGCCGACGCATCGCAGCCGAAGGTTGGTGACCAGGGTGTTGCCGGGTCCGGACACCAGCCCGGTCAGCAACGGGCTCAGATCCTCACGCACCCCGCAGCCGGCGAACCCCGGGGTCGTGAAGGTGCTGGTGACCTTCACCGGCGGGGCGGGGAACGCGAGCGGCACCAGCGCTTTGATGTTCACCGCGACCGATTGCGCGGTCCGGCAGTTCGGGCCGACGTCGAGGACCTTGCCGTCCACTTTGACGTTCGTGAGTTTGATGAACACCTTGTTCGTGACGTCGGTGTGCGCGCAGATGTTGGTGCCGACCTCCTTGCAGTCGCCGGTGGCGCCGGTCTTCACGAGGACCGTGCCGGTGGCGTCGCCGTCCGGGATGAGTGCGACGTCACCGGTGGCGGGCATGAAGCGGAAGGACACGAAATAACTCGACGTCGGCGGGATGGCGAGTTTGCCGGTGATCGGCACCTGCCCGGTGAAACCGAGGATCTTGCCGTCGAACCGGCCCTGCGGGAAGGTGATGTCCGAGCCGAGTTTCGCGACGCGGCTGGTCGTGGGCTGCTGTTCGTCGCCGACATAGAAACCGAACGTCAGTCCGGCCTGCGCGATGGCGGGTTCCTGCGTGAGGGCTTCTCGTGTCTGCTGTGTCCGCGCGGGATCGGCGGAGGCGGAAGCCAAGGAAAGCGCCCCCAGCCCCAGCACCGCCGGGAGCAGGAAGGCGCGCAGAACGCGCCCGGTCAGCACTGACATTCGGGCTTCCTCATTTCGACTTGTCCGGCCGAACGGCCAACTGGAGCAGCACGCTACTGACGGAATGCCAGGGGGACAAGTAATTCAGGAATGGAGGGTCCGCGACGGGAAAAGATTGTAATGGGCGTAACTGTTTTGCGTCCGGTCTCGTGAGTGGTAATGACGGTTCTAACCGTCCTTGCCACTCACGAGGCCCTGGGCATTGCGGCCGCACCGAAGGCCCCGCTACGTTCGGCGAATGGAGCAGGCTGCCATCGAGGTGTCCGGCCTCGCCAAGCACTACGGTGAAGTGACGGCCCTCGCCGGCGTCAGTCTCCGGGTCTGCCGCGGCACCGTGCTCGCGGTGCTCGGCCACAACGGCGCGGGCAAGACGACGCTGATCGACATCCTGAGCACCCGGGTCGAACCGGACGGAGGCAGCGCCAAGGTCTGTGGTTTCGACGTCGTGCGCGCCGGCCATCACGTCCGGCGGCGGATCGGGGTCACCGGTCAGTTCGCGGCGGTCGACGACGCGCTCTCCGGTCGCGGCAATCTCGAACTCGTCGCCCGGCTGCTGGGCGCGAACCGGCGTCAGGCCAGGGCCCGCGCGGCCGAACTGCTCGCCATGTTCGGCCTCGACGACGCGGCCGACCGGCCCGCGCGGACGTACTCCGGCGGTATGCGGCGGCGGCTCGACCTGGCCGCCGGGCTCGTCGGCTCCCCCGACGTCCTCTTCCTCGACGAACCGACGACCGGCCTCGACCCGCTCAGCCGGGCGGGGCTCTGGGACGGCGTCGAACGGCTCGCCGCGCACGGCACCACCGTCGTGCTCACCACGCAGTACCTCGAGGAGGCGGACAGACTGGCGGATCACGTCATCGTGCTGGGGCTGGGGCACGTCACCGTTTCCGGGCGGCCGTCGGAACTGAAGGCCCGGCTCGGGGAACGGACCGCGACCCTGACCTTCGGCACCGACCTCGCCGCCCGCCGCGCGCTGGCCGCGGTGCACCGGCTCGGCATGAGCTGCACGACGTCGGCCTCCGGGCTGGTGCTCGGTGTCGCACTGTCCGGGCCCTCCGACATCACGGTGCTGGTGCGCGCGCTCGACGCGGCGGGCGCTCCGATGAAGGACCTCACCGTCGCGGAGCCGACGCTCGACGACGTCTACCTTTCGCTGCACCGGAATCCGGCGGGCGCGCCATGACCGAGGCACGGCATCGCGCGCCGTCCCCGCCGGTGCTGGGTGACCCGTCGACCTGGCCGCCGAGCACCTTCACCACCCAGGTCCGGGTGCTCGCAGCCCGCTCGCTGAAGACCGCGTTCGGCGACCGGCGGCTCGTGTTCTTCGGGCTGCTGCAGCCGATCGTGCTGCTCCTGTTGTTCAGTCAGGTGTTCAACGGCGTCAGCACGCTGCCCGGTGTCGCGGCCTACCAGGGCTACGTGAATTTCCTCGTCCCGGCGACGCTGGTGAACATCGCGATGACGACGGCGATGAGTTCGGGAGCCGGCCTGCTCGCGGAGATCTACAGTGGATTCACCGGACGGCTCCGCTGCATGCCCATCAGCCTTTCGGCCGTCCTGGTGGCGCGCACCATCTCCGATTCCGCCCGGCTCGCCGTGCAACTGCTGGTGACCGCGCTCGCCAGCGTGGTACTGCTCGGTTTCCGGCCGACCGGCGGCGTTTTCGGTGTCACCGCGGCTCTTTTGCTCACGCTCGTCGTCGGCTGGTGCCTGAGCTGGATCTTCGTCGCCATCACGACCTGGTTGCGCAAGGCCGAAACCCTGCAGATGGCGTCCTTCGTGGTCATGTTCCCGCTGATGTTCTCGTCCAGCGCGTACATGCCGCTCGAGACGATGCCGACGTGGCTGCGAGTGGTCTCGGCGCTCAATCCGCTGACCTACGCGATCGACGCGACCCGCGCGCTCGCGCTCGGACGTCCTTCAGGCTGGTCGGTCCCCATTTCGCTGGCGATCGCCGCCGTGGCGGCCGCGGCAGGCGGGTGGATCGCGGCGAGGACGTTCCGCTCGCCACGAGGCGTCACCCCGATGGCCTGAAACTCCGCACTCGCGTGATCAGAGGCGTAACTCGCGTGATTGAAGGCGTAACACGCGTGGCTGGGGCCGTATCTCGGTGTTACGTCTTCAATCACGCGAGATACGGCCCCAAGCACGCAAGTTACGCCCACCGGCGGGTCAGCGCGGCAAGGCTTCCAGGTGGTCCGCGGCCGCCACGACTCCTCCGGCCGCCGTGAACGAGGCCCGCACCCGGGCGGCCGCGGCGGCGTAGGCGGGCTCGGTCAGCACCTCGGTGACCGTGTCGCGGATGTCGGGCGCCTTCGCCCGGTCGAAGCGCAGCCGCAACCCGGCGCCGGCGGCCTCGACCTGTTGCGCCAGCATCGACTGATCGTCCCGGATCGGCGCGATCACCAGCGGCAGGCCGGAAGCGAGGGTCTCGCTGACGGTGTTGTGCCCACCGTGGCAGATCACCGCCGCCGCCTTCCGCACCACTTCCGCCTGCGGGATCCGCTTGACCACCAGCACGTCCTCGCTGAGCAGCTCGCCGGTGGGATCGACGACGAGGCCTTGCACTTCCGGCATCCCCGCGAGGGCGTCGACGCATTCGGACAGGAAGCGGCGGCCGAGAGCGGCGTTGGCGGTACCGAGCGTGGCGAGGACGAGCGGACGGCCGTCGAGCCGGTCCCACGAGAAGCCCACCGGGGGCGCGGGTGCCAGCGCCGGGCCGACGAACCGGACCGCGCCCATGTCGGCGATCGGCCCGGTCAGGGACACGGTGGTGAAGGCGAGGATGAGATCCGGTGAGAACCGCAGGTCCCCGCAGGCCACTTGATGCCGCGCACGCAGGCCTTCCTGCAACCCGTCGACCCAAGCGGCGATCTTCGGCATGGCGCCCAGCGGGTCCCCGAGTTCGGTGGACGTCGACGCCGACGTCACCCACGGCAGCCCGCGACGGCTCGCCACGAGGGCGCCCGCGAACGCCTGCTGGTCGGTGACGACGACGTCGGGCCGAAACTCGGCCACCGCGGTCTCGACCCCTGGCACCATCGCGTCCGCGAGCGGAACCAGATACTGCTCCCAAAGGTATTTCAGCGCCGCGAACCCGCGCAGGCCCTCGGGACGGCGCTCGACGGCGAAATCCAGCGCGTCCCCGGCCGGGTACACCCGGCCCGCCCGGGTCAGCTCGGACGTCGTGGGTTCCGGACCGCACCAGGCGACGTCGTGGCCGCGCCCCACCAGCTCGGCGGCCACCGCGCGCAACGGCGCCACGTGCCCGGTGAGCGGCGGGACGACCAGCAGGAATTTCATCCGCGTGGCCTCCCGTGCCGCGAGATCCAGTCGATCAGCAGTTCGCGGACTTCCCGGTGCTGCTCGACGAGCACCGAATGGCCCTGCCCCTCGAACACGTGCAGCTCGCCGCGGGGCAACAAGGACGTCAACGCGGTGAGGTCGTCCGCCTGATAGCCGTGACTGCCCAAAATGGACAGTACCGGGCAGCCGATCCCCGCCACCTGGTCCATGGTCAGCAGCGGACCGAGCGGGACCTCCTCGGCCATCGACGTGGACATGATCCGTTCGGCCGCCATCCGCGCCAGCCGACGGTGATGCGCGCTGTAGTTGGCCTCGATCCAGTCGAAGCTTTCCTCCACCTTCAAGAAGCGCACGGTGTGTTCGAGGATCTGCGCCATCTTGCCCGCCCACAGTTCCGTGGCGGGCTCCGACTCGATGCACACGATGCTGCGCACCCGTTCCGGTTTCGCCACGGCGTAGCTGTAGGCGAGGGTGCCGCCGAAACTGTTGCCCACCAAATGAACGGGCCGGTCGAGGTCGAGCTGGTCGAGCAGGTCGTCGAGGTCGTCGACGAAATCCCCGATCGTGTACCCGCGTTCGGGACGTTCCGTCTTGCCGTGCCCGCGCAGGTCGTAGCTGATCACGTCCACTCCGGCGGCGGCGACCGGCGGCGCGAGCGTGAGGTAGAAGCTCGCGAGGCTGTCGGTGCCCATGCCGTGCAGGAACACCACGGTCTCCGTGCCCCCGCCGGGCACGAGCTGCACGTTGGTGCGCAGCCCGTTGACGGTCATCGTCGGCATCGCCCTACGCCCGTTCGCCGAGGCGGGCGGCCACGTAGTCGGCGATGTCGCCGACGCGGAGCCCGATCACGTCGTCGAGGTCCTTCTCCGCCAGGAACTCCGCGAGGTTGACGTCCGCGCCGAAGAACTCGGCGAGGATGCTCGCGAAGGTCACCAGGTCGATGCTCTCCAGCTGGAGATCCTCGTGGAAGGTGGTCTGCGGGGTGATCTCGATGCCGAGGACGTCGGTGTCCCCGACCAGTTCCTTCAGCAACTCGGCCACGGTGCCGAAGACCGACGCCGGGCTCTGCTGTTCGATCGTCATGCTCTGCTCCTTGCTCTCACCCGTGGTTCCAGGCCACCACGTGCCCGGGGATTCCGGCGTATTCCGCCCCGATACCGATCTCCTCGGCGAGCCCGGCAAGCTCGCCTTCCGCCCGGATCGCGATCCTGGGTGGCGTCGCGCCCGGTTCACGGACGAGGGCGACCGCGACCTCTCCCGTCGTCGCGACGGCCACGTTCAGCGGTGACACCGTCCGGCCGTGGAGCCCGGTCACCCTGGTCCCGTCGGCGCTCACGCGGAGTTCCGCCGGGTACACGCCGTCCAGGCCGAGTTTCGCGCGGACCGCGTCCTTGATCGCGATCCGTTCCAGCAGCCAGCCGCGCTGCCGCCGGGGCGCGCAGGCGGCGAACTCGGCGCGTTCCGCCGCACCCAGATAGATGCCTGCGTAGATGTCCCGCGCCGCCGGGCTCGGCCACCGGTCGGAGACCAGGGTCCACCCGCCGTGATGGTCCTCGGAGAGCCGGTTCCGGTCCGGGAAGGCGTAGACCCGATGGGCAGGCCGGTCGCACGGGAACCGGATGTCCCGCCACTGCTCGATCCGGGCCAGCACGGCGCCGTCCAGCACGAGTTCCGCGTCCATCTCCAGCACGTCCGGCCTGGGCAGCCGGACCCGCACCACGCACCGCAGCCGGGTGCCCGGCGCCGGTTCCGGGGCGTACCAGGTGATCCGGCCCATCGACGTCGGGAACGCCAGCAGCGCGTCCGCCTTGGTGGCCATCAGCCAGCAGCCCAGCAGCTGGCCGACGTTGTCCAGCAGCGCGCCGGGCGCCGACGGCACGACGAGGTCGCCTCGGATATGCCGTTCACCGAGCCCGATGAGCTTGTCCAGCCCTTGGTACGCGGGTCCGTGGAACATCTCGCGGCGGGTGTAGATCTCGGCGGCGGTCAACGGCGGCGCGGTTTCCGGCCCCGGCGGCGGGGACGGCCGGGGAGCCGCCGGATACCGCTGCGCCAGATGGACGTCCATACTGGCGTGCGGTCCTATTTGGACACTGATCCGGTCACCTTCGCGGGTCATCGAGAGCGGCACGAGCGCGGCCGGGGCGGCGATCAGCCACCGGGAGAACGCCGCGTTGCTCACCCCGGTCGCGACCGTACCCGGCCAGGCCCGTTCCGCTTCCCGGCAGGCCAGGTCGACCAGCGTCGTCGCCGGGACGGTGGGACGGAAGTCGGCTCCGTCGGGCCAGTCCTCGCGCTGACGGAAGAACCGATGATCCACCAGATATGGCATCGTCGCGAGTGAGACATCCACAGTGGACTCGACTGTGCGCCGTGCCGCGGCGTTGGCGACACTGGCGGCGGCCTCTCTGGTCTCGGCGAGCAGCGCGGTGAACTCCGCGACGATCGCGTCCGGGATCCCGTCGGCCAGTTCGGGAACCGCGCCGTCGAACATGCCCTTCACGTCGCCCTCGACCGAAAGCAGCGTGCCCGCGGTGTCGATGCGGGTGCGGCGTGGCTCCAGTGCCTCGAACGCGGGCCGACCGCCCTCCACCCAGAAGGCGGTGGCGACCCTGCGCAACTGCGCGAGACCGGGCCTCGTACCGGACGACGCCGGGACGACCAGATGCGGCCGCGAGCCCAGCGTGTCCGACACGAACGAACCGAGCTGACCGGCGCCCGCCTGCACGAAGACCCGCGCGCCATCGGCGTAAAGCGCGTCGACCAGCTCCCGGAACCGAACCTTGCGCACCAGGTGTGCCAGGTACAACTCACGGACCTCCACCGGATCCGCGGGATACGGCCGCGCCGTGGTCGCCGACCAGACCGGGATCCGCGGCGGCTTCAGGTCGAGTTCCGCCGCGAGCCGGGTGAACGGGCCGAGCCGGGACCGCATCAGCGGGGTGTGGAACCCGGACCGGAACGGCAGTGTCCTGGCGACGACGCCGTGCTGCGTGCACAGCTTGGCGAGCCGGGCCGCGGCCGCCGGGTCACCGCAGACGATCGTCTGCCGCGGCGCGTTCTCGTGCGAGATCATCAGCTCCGGTTCGGCCGCGAGCAGCGCCTCGGCACGCTCCGCGGAGCAGCCGAGTACGAGGAACTCGGCATCCGGCAGCGTGAATCCCTGCGGCCAGTACCGGTTCAGCATGTCCTCAGTGGACTGTCCCGGATACATCCCCGCCGCCTGCATCGCGGTCCATTCGCCGACGCTGTGCCCGGCGAGCAGATCCGGCTTGATGGCGAGTCGCCTCAGCGCGGCGTCTAGCAGCAACCCGACCTGGGACACGCTCGAAGCGCGCGAAAGCACGCTCGTCGTCGACCACTCCGGCCGGTCCAGGCCGAAGTGCTTGGCGACGTCGGCGCACCGTGGTTCCGCGTCCGCTTCGAGCCCCGGGTAGACGAACGCGGTCTTCGCCCCGGGCTGCTCCAGCAAGGGCGCGGTCGTGCACCAGATGTCGTTGGGGCCGCGCCAGGAGCCGCCCTCGGCCGTGACCTTGGCGAGCACCCTCCGCGCGACTTCGAGCCGTTTCCCGTCGGGCCGGACGATCCCGATCCGGCACGGGCCGTGCCCACCGGATTCCGGCTCCGGGCGGTCGAGCAGGGCGCGCAGTTCCCCGAGGGTGGGTGCGGCGAGCAGCAGGACGCGCTCGGCTTCCCCGGTCACCTTGGCCCGGCGCGGCCGCGCGGGTGCCGGGTCGGCCTCCTCCAGCACCACGTGCGCGTTGACACCGCCGAAACCGAAGGCGTTGACCGCCGCCCGGCGCGGGACGTCCCCTGAACGCCAGCGCTCGGCGGTGGTCAAAGTACGGAACCGTGTCTTGTCCAGAAGGGGGCTCGGATCGGCGCAGTTCAGGGTCGGCGGCAGGATCGCGTGGTGCAGGGCGAGCGCCGCCTTGACCAGCCCGGCGGCCCCGGCGGTCGGCATGGTGTGGCCGATCATCGCCTTCACCGCGCCGATCGCGGCGCGGGGTCCGTCCGGCGGGCCGAACACCTCGGCGAGGGTCGCCAGTTCGGCCGCGTCCCCGGCCGGCGTCGCGGTCCCGTGTGCCTCCAGCAGGCCGAGCGCACCGGGCGCGGTGGGATCGAGCCCCGCCGACGCCCACGCGCGGCGCAGCGCCAGCGTCTGACCGGCGACGGCCGGGCTGAGCAGGCTCGCGCCCTTCCCGTCGCTCGACGTCCCCGAACCGCGCAGTATCGCGTAGACCCGGTCGCCGTCGCGGCGCGCGTCGTAGAACCGCTTCAGCACGACGATCGCGGTACCTTCGCCGATCAGCAGGCCGTCGGCGTCCCGCGAGAACGGGCTGATCCGCTGACTCGGCGAGAGGGCGCCGAGCTGGGTGAACATCGACCAGAGCGTGTCGTCGTGGCAGTGGTGCACGCCGCCCGCCAGCACGACGTCACAGCGGCGCCGGGCGAGTTCACCGATCGCCTGGTCCACGGCGAGCAGCGACGACGCGCAGGCCGCGTCCACCGTGTAGGCCGGGCCGCCGAGGTCCAGGCGGTTGGCGACCCGCGACGCGGCGAGGTTCGGCACCAGCCCGATCGCGGTGTCCGGCCGGAACTCGCCGAGCGGTTCCAGCAGCGCGTCGCGGAGCCGGTCGAGCATCTCTGGACGCGCCGACGGCAGCAGCTCCCGGACCGCGCCGGTGATCTGGCGGACCGACCGGACGCGCTGGTCGAACCGCTGGAGCCCGGGTGAGAGGTAGCCGCCCCTGCCGAGGATCACGCCGACGCGTTCGAGGTCCCCGAGCCGTCGGAGGCCACCGGCGTCGTCGACCGCGGAAGCGGCCACGGCCAGCGCGACGAGCTGGTCGGGCTCCATCCCGGCGACGCTGCTGGGGGCGATGCCGAGCGCCGTCGCGTCGAAGTCCAGGCTGTCGGCGACGAACCCGCCGCGCCTGCCGTAGGTGCGGTCCGGGGTGCGGCCGTCGCCGTCGTGGAAACTCGGATCCCAGCGGTGCGGCGGGATCTCGGTGATCGCGTCGGTGCCCGACTCGATGTTCCGCCAATATTCGTCCACAGTGGACGCGCCGGGGAGGAACACACCCATCCCGACGATCGCGACCGGCTCCTGGTTCACCACAGCGACGCCGTGTACAGCACCGAGCGGACGTCGGCCGGACCGTAGGCCAGCTCACGCAGGAGCGCGGCGGTACCCTCGTCCGGGTCGATCAGCGCCACCTCGCGACGCTCGTACTCGCGCGCCAGCTCGGGCGAGACCATGCCCGCGTGATCGCCCGAGGGCGCCCACGGTCCCCAGTGGACGGTCAGCGCCCGGCAGCCGGTACGTTCCGCCCACTGTTCGCCAAGGGTTTCGAGTGCGTCGTTGGCCGCCGCGTAATCGGTCTGACCGCGGTTTCCCAGAACCGCGGAGATACTCCCGAAGAAGGTCACGAACGCGGGCCGCACGCCGAAATGCTCCAGTGCGTCGAGCAACGCCCGCGCACCGTCCACTTTGGTACCGTAGACCGTGCGGAACGACTGCTCGTCCTTGTCGGCCATCAGCTTGTCGTCGATCACCCCGGCCGCGTGGACGACGCCGTCGATCCGGCCGTAGCGCGTGTGCAGATCCTTGACCACCTGCCGGACGGCCGCGGCGTCGCGCACGTCGAGCGGCCGATACGCGGCGGTACCGCCCGCTGCCCGGATCTGGTCGAGCGTCCGTGCGATCTCGCGCTGGGCCAGCACGGTGCGCACCCGGCGTTCGATGTCCGCCAGCGAACCCCCGCGCGCGGCCAAAGCCGAGCGCATCCCCGGCGCGTCACCGGGAAGGTCCTCGTCGCCGGGTTCGGCCGGCCACGGCGTGCGGCCCGCCAGTTCGACGCGGCATCCGCTCGCCGCCAGCGCGACCGCCGCCCGCGCGGTGATCCCACGGGCGCCGCCGATCAGCAACAGCACCGAATCCTCGTCGAGGCCGAGCGCCTTGGCCTCTCCCCCGCCGGGGCCGGCGCCCGCGTACGCGATCGAACCGAGCGAGCCCGCAGAAGGCTCGAACGCCGCGCGTCCCGCGGTGTCGTAGCGAACGGCCACCGGGCCGTCGGCGATCACCTCTTCGAGCACTATCCGCGCGAGGTCCACTGTGGACTCCAGCTCGACGAGCCTGGTCGGCTCCTTACGCTCCCGCGCCGCCGCCCGGACAAGTCCGCGCAGTCCGGCGGTGTGCGCGGTACCCGGCCTCGCCACCACGAGCACCGCACCTTTGGCGGCCTTGAGCAGGCCGAACACCTGCGCCGCGACGGGTTCCTCGGCGTCCGACAACGGATTCAGCACGACGACGAAGTCGGCCTCGCCCCGCTCCCCCGGCAGCGCACCCGCGTCGGCGAACACCGCGCGGACCGACTCGGCCAGTTCCTCCTGACCGGGCTCGAAGCTCACCGCGACCGATTTGCCGCTCACCTCGGCGAGGTCGGGCGTGCCGAGCGGCGCGGAAACGCGGTCGAGCAGGTATCGCCCGGGCGCCGTTCCGACCGGTGTCTCGGCGGGAACCGGTGCCGCGGCGGCAGGCGCCGCCGGTTCGAGCCACTTCCGCAGCCGTGCGGCCAGCGCGCTCGCCGTCCGGTCGCGGCTGAGCTGATCTTGGGCGTCGTCGTGCACCCGGCCGGTGAGGCCCAGCTTCGCGAGCAGCGAGCCCGCGATCTCGGTGCGTTTGATCGAGTCGATGGAAAGATCCGCTTCCAGATCGAGATCGGCGTCGATCATCTCGGCCGGATAGCCGGTGCGTTCGCTGATCGCGCCGATCACGGTGGCCAGGACATCCGTGACCGCGGCCTCGGCGACCGGCTCCGGCTCGGGTACGACGACCGCCGCCTCGATCGATGGCACCAGCGCCGGCACGACCGGAGCCTGCACCGGAGCGGGGGCGAGCGGCGCGGTGCCGAGGTATCCCAGCATCACGTCCCGTTGCGCCGCCAGTAGTTCGCGGCTGGTACGGAGGAATTCGACGACGGCCTGGTCACGTCCGGGCGCGGGCTGGTTCATGGTCGTCCTCGGGATTCGTCGGGCGGGCACGAGCCCATGGGCGGGGACCTCGCCGCCGGGCGCGCGGACGGTCTGGCCGTCCACGGTCCAAGCGGGCTTGGGGAGCGGGCCGACACGGACCCGGCCGCGGAAGAGCCGTTCGGTGCGCACATCGACACCGATGAGGGCCAGGCGCGCGAGCGCGGTGAGGAACCCGCGCAGCCCCGGCCCGCCGGGGTCGCACGCGATCACGCTGTGCGGCCGGTCGCCGAGAATGTCCTTGACCAGCCGGGAAAGCACCTGCCCGGGGCCCGCTTCCACGAAGGTGCGCGCGCCTGCCGCGTACATGTCCTCGATCAGTTCGACGAAGCGCACCGGTGAGCCGATCTGCGCAGCGAGCTCGGCACGGACCGCTCCGGCTTCGTACGGCCGGGCGGTGCGGTTCGACCACACCGGCGGACCCGGCTCGCCGATCTCGGCGTTGTCGAGGTCGACGGCGAAGACGTCGCTCGCCCCGGCCACCAGCGGACTGTGGAAGGCACAGGCGACCGGGATCCGCTTCGCGCCGATTCCCTGTGCTCGCAGTTCGCGGACCGCCTCCTCGATGGCGACCGTCGGTCCGGAAAGGACGGTCTGTCCCGGCGCGTTGTGGTTGGCCAGTACGACGTCCGGGTGATCGAGGGCGGCGGCCAGTTCCTCGCTGGACGCCTTCACCGCGGCCATCGCGCCCGGATCCGCGCCCGCGACTTCGGCGATCGAACGGGCCCTGGCCCGGCTGAGCGCCACCAAGGTCGGCGTGTCGAACGCGCCCGCGACCGACAGGGCGGTCAGTTCGCCGTAGCTGTGCCCCGCCAGCAGATCCGGCCGGACGCCGAGGTCGGCGAACAACCGGCAGACGGCCGACTCGACGAGCCCGAGCGCGGGCTGCGCGACACGCGTGTCCTTCAGCGCTTCGTCCTGCGCGGCGCGGGCGTCTTCGCTGAACGCGCGCGGCGGGAACGTCGTCGCGGCGACGTCGGGAGCGAGCCGCAGGACGTCGGCCAGGTCGGGGAAGTGCACGAACAGGTCCGCCAGCATTCCCGTCCGCTGGCTGCCTTGGCCGGGGAACAGGAACGCGACCGCACCGGCTTCGGTGTCCTCGGCGACGAGACCTCCACCGTTCTCGGCGGCCTCGCGCAGTTCCGCGACGTCACTTGCGACGACCGCGAGCCGCACCGGCGCGGAGCCTCCCGATTCGGCGGCGAGGGCCGCGATCTCCCGCAGCGGACGGCCTTCGTTGGCCGCCAGCAGATCCCGCAGGGTGGCACGGGCGGCGTCCACGTCGGTGCCGCGGAGCAGGACCAGCTCGGCGTCCCAGTCACGCGGGCCGTGCCGCCGCGACGGCGGCACTCCGGGGGCGGCGAGCACCGCGTGGAAATTGGTCCCACCGAACCCGAACGCGCTCACTCCGGCGAACTCGCGTCCGCGCGGAACCGGCATCGGCCGGGCGCCGGTGGAGAAGGTGAAGGGACTGCTCTCGGCGTCCCAGGCGGGGTTCGGCCTGCTCAGGTGCAGTGTCGGCGGCACGACCTCGTGCCACAGCGCCAGCGCCGCCTTCATCAGGCCCGCCAGTCCCGCGGCGCATTTCGTGTGCCCGATCTGGCTCTTCACCGAGCCCAGCGCGCACGTGCCCGGTTCGGCACCCGCGGCGAGGAAGAACTCGGTGAGCGTGGTCAGTTCGGTGGCGTCGCCGACGACCGTGCCCGTACCGTGCGCCTCGACGAGCGATACGTCCGCCGGGGACACGCCGGCGTCGCTGTACGCGCGGGCGAGGGCCCGTCGCTGTCCCTCGGGACGCGGCGCGGTGAGGCCGAGCGCCTTGCCGTCACTGGCGGCGCCGACGCCCTTGACCACGGCGTACACGCGGTCGCCGTCGCGTTCGGCGTCGGACCGCCGCTTGAGCACGAGACAAGCGACGCCCTCGCCGAGGGCGATCCCGTCGGCCGCCGCGTCGAACGGACGGCACCGGCCGGTCGGCGACAGGGCACCCGCCGAGGTGAACATGAGGTAGTCGTTGACGCCGTTGTGCAGATCGACCGCGCCGCACAGGACCATCGAACTCGTCCCCGCCCGCAGTTCCTTCACCGCGAGGTCCAGCGCGGCCAGCGAGGAGCCGCACGCGGCGTCGACGGTGTAGTTGGCGCCGCCGAGGTCGAGCCGGTTGGCGATGCGGCCGGAGATGACGTTGGCGAGGGTGCCGGGGAAAGAGTCTTCGGTCAGTTCCGGCAGCTGGGCGAGGAGTTCATCCGGGACGTCCTCGAGGTAGCTGGGGAGCAGCGCGCGCAGCACTCCGGCATTCGCCAGGTCTCCCCCGGCTTCGGCGCCGAAGATGACGCTGGTGCGCTCGCGGTCGAAGCCGCCTTCGCCGTAACCGGCGTCTTCGAGGGCGCGGCGCGCGGTCTGCAGGGAGACCAGCTGTGCCGGGTCGATGCTGCCCATCGACTTCGGCGGGATGCCGTAGGCGAGCGGATCGAAGTCCACCGGCGGCAGGAAACCGCCCCATTTCGACGTCGACTGGTCCGCGTAGATCTCCTTGTCCCAGCGCTGGTCCGGCACCTCGGTGACGGCGTCGGCACCGTGCAGGACGGTGGACCAGAAGGCCGGGAGATCGGGCGCCCCCGGGAACACGCAGGCCATCCCGACGATGGCGATGTCACCGTCCACAACGGACTCTTCGGCGGGAGCGCGGACGGCGAGCAGTTCGGCCGCGCCTTCCGTGACTTCCCGGTGCAGGGCGGCGATGTCGGTGCGGTCTTCGCGCAAGACGGTCACCTGTCCCGCCATGTACATCCCTTCGGCGAGCTGGCCGAGAGTGTCGACCTCGACCAGCGCGTCGCCTTCCCGCCGGATGCCCTTGCTCGCGATCCGCAGCCGTCCGGTGTTCAGCTCCTCCAGCCGCTGCCAGGCCTCCTGCGGCGGGACACCGTCCGCGCGGAGCCCGGCCTTCAGCGCGGCGAACTCGTCGGTGTACGGGCTGGGCAGGCAGCGGGTCAGATGTCCGGGCGCGGTCTCCAGGGTGACCGTGGACCCGGCGTCGAGCACGCGGTCCTGGAAGGTCCCGGTGATGGCGCCGTGGGTCACCGCCTCTTCGGTGAACAGGTACGCAGTGCCCATCAAGACACCGACGCCGCCGCTCAGAGGCTCCGCCATCGACGAGACCATCGCGGCGGAGCGGGCGTCGTGGATCCCGCCCGCGAACAGGACCTCGACGTCATCGCCGCCGTGTTCGCGCAGGACGTCCATCTGCTGTTCCCACAGCACGAAGCTCGACCGCGGGCCGATATGCCCGCCGCATTCGGCGCCCTCGAAGACGAACCGGCGGATCCCGGCGTCGAGGAACTGCCGCAGGAGGATCGGCGACGGCACGTGGAGGAAGGTCGAGATACCGTCGGCCTCCAGCGTCTTGGCCTGCGCGGGTTTCCCGCCCGCGATCAGCACGCATCGTGGGCGCGCCGCGCGGATCGCCGCGAGCTGTTCGGCGCGCAGGGCCTCCGGGACGAAGCCGAGGATGCCCGCTCCCCAGGGTCGTTCGCCGAGGGCTTCGGCGGTGCGGCCGAGCAACTCGGTGGTCTTGGCGCCGTTCGCGGTGGCGACCGCGACGAAGGGGAAGCCGTCTTTCGCGGCCACGGCGGCGGCGAAACCGGGCTGGTCGCTCACCCGCGTCATCGGACCCTGCACGACCGGCAGACGGGTTCCCAAGGTGCGGCACAGCCGTTCACCTTGATCCGCGTGGAGCGCCGCCGGCACCGCGAGCGACCGCACGACCGAGCGGACAGCGCTTTCCGCGTCCTCGAAGCGATTCGCGAGCATCGCGCTGAGTCCATCGTCGGCCCTGGCCAGCTCGACGCGGTCCGCCTCGGGCACGTCGGCCTCGGGGAACAGGCCGAGCCCGTCGAGCACCACGCCCGCCGCGCCGCCGGCGATCGCGGCGACCGCCGTCCTCGGCCCGATGCCTCCGTACGCCCACACCGGGACGCCCTCGCCGAACCGCGCCAGCAACCGTTGCAGCAGGACGAAGGTGGTGAGGTCCGAGCCGCCCGCCTCGGCTCCCCTCGCCACCAGACCGGAGGCGCCGGCGTCGAGCATTCGGACGGCCTGCTCGACACCGGTCACCTCGGCCAGCACGGGGAGGCCGGCCCTGCCCCGCCAGACCGCCCCCTCGGCCAGCAGGACGAGCCCCGCGCCGCTTTCCCGTACCTCTTCGTCCCGCACGGGACGTCCCGCCGGGATCCGAAGGCCGAACGGGAACCCGTAGTCCGATTGGGACGCCGTGGACCCGATATCCACGATCCCGAGACCGCCACCCCTGGCGACGGCGGCCGCCAGCCCCGGATCGGGACGTCCGAGCGGATTGACGCCGAGTACCCGCGTGCGCGCCGTCGCATGACTCACCGGCGGACCTCCTGTTCGGCTGGGCTGGTCGAACCTCGCCGGGTTCGGCGATCTTTCAGCGGGATTCCCAAGAAATAATCTACTTGCCGCAGAGAGCGCAATACTCTCGTGCGAAAACTCGGAAAACAAGGGAACGCGTGCTAAAGTCCGGCGCCGGAAACAAATATGTCGACATGTGCAGAACAAGCCTCTGACCTGCACTTTTATCACGCACATCGCATATTTCGACAACGCGCTGCTCACCGGCGTCACAAAACGGAATAATTGTCACCGAAAGCAGAATCGATAACCATGGAGCGCATGTGGAAGTAACAGGACGAGTCGTCGTGCTGACCGGCGCGGCACACGGTATCGGCGCCGCCATGGCCAGGCGGTTCGCCACCGAGGGCGCCGCCGGGGTGGTCGTCTCCGATCTCGACCTCGAGGGCGCGGAGAAGGTGGTCGCCGAGATCACCGCCGCGGGCGGCGCCGCGATCGCCCGCCACGCCGACGCGTCGTCCAAAGAGGACTTGAAGACGCTGGTGACCGACGCCCGTTCGACCTTCGGCGCGGTGGACCTGTTCTGCTCCAACGCCGGCGCCGCGTTCGGGACGGGCGTGCACGCCGCGGACGAACAGTGGACCCGCTCGTGGGCGATCAACGTCATGCAGCACGTGCACGCCGCGCAGGTCGCGCTCCCCGCGATGTTGAGCCGGGGCCACGGATACCTGCTGATCACGGCGTCGGGCGCGGGCCTGCTGGGCACCCCGGGCGACGCGCCGTATTCGGTGACCAAGCACGCGGCCGTCGGACTCGCCGAATGGCTGGCCATCACCTACCGTCCGCGCGGGATACGGGTCAGCGCGCTGTGCCCGCTCGGCGTGCGGACCGCGCTCCTGGAACCCGGGATCGCGGCCGGGCACCCCGCCGCGCTCGCGATCGCCGCCGCCGCGCCCCTGCTGGAGCCGGAGGACGTCGCGGAGTCCGTCGTGCACGGGCTGGCGTCGGAGGAGTTCCTGATCCTGCCGCACGAATCGGTGCGGGAGACCTACGCCCGCAAGGCGGCAGGCCTCGACGAATGGATCGACCGCACCATCCTCGAAACCGGCGCGCGGAAGAGGTGACCATGGAGTACCGCAGGCTCGGCGCGAGCGGCTTGTCCGTCAGCGAGATCTCCTACGGCAACTGGCTCACCCACCAGGACGGTGCGGAATGCGTGCAGGCCGCGCTCGAGGCGGGCGTCACGACCTTCCACACCGCCGCGGCCTGGGACGGCGGCGCCGCCGAGGAGAACCTCGCCGCGGCACTGAGCCACGCCCGCCGCGACGATCTCGTCCTGTGCACCGGCGTGTTCTGGCCGGAAGGGCCGGGCGTCAACGACGCGGGCCTCAGCCGCAAACACCTGGTCACATCCCTGCACGGCTCGCTCCGGCGGCTGCGCACGGACTACATCGACGTCTACCAGCTGCTGCGGTTCGACTACCGCACGCCGCTGGAGGAGACGTTCCTCGCGCTGTCGGATCTGGTGCGGCAGGGGAAGATCCTCTACGCGGGCACCGCGGAATGGACGGCGGAGCAGCTGCTCGAGGCACGGCCGATCGCCGAGCGGCACGGCGTCCCGCTCATCGCGAACCAGCCGCACTACTCGATGCTGTGGCGGGTCGCCGAAGCCCAGGTGATGCCGGTGTGCGAACGCTCCGGGATCGGGCAGTTCGCGTCGGTCCCTCTCGCGCAGGGCGTGCTGACCGGCAAGTACCGGCCGGGCGAGATCCCGCCGGGCTCACGGGCCGCGAAGGCGGTCGAGGCGCGGCCGTTGCTCCTGCCGGACCTTCTCGAACGCGTCGGCATGCTGCGCGGCGTCGCCGACGAGGCCGGGCTGACCATGGCTCAGCTGGCGCTCGCGTGGACGTTGCAGCACAACACCGTCGCTTCCGTGGTGACCGGCGCGAGCACCGCCGCCCAGGTGACCGAGAACGCGAAGGCGGCAGGCGTGGTGCTGGACCTCGACGCGCTGACGCGGATCGATCACCTGCTGGGCAGTTTCGTGCAGACGGATCCGCGGCTGACCTGGTCACCACCCGCGACCACGTAGGCCGCGGTCGGGTCCGTGAAGGCCTCCTTGAGGGACTCTTGGTCCCTCAAGGAGGCCTTCACGGCGGTTTCGCGTGCTTGGCTGGACGACACGCGCGAGGCGAGGGTCGCGCGGCGAGTCGTCCGCCTGAACACGTGTGCCGTCCGCGGGATCACGCGTGTCGTCCATCCGGACACGCGTGTCGTCCGCCCGATCACGCGAGACCACCGCCTGAGGGCGGTTGGCCTTCACGCGCGATCAGATCACGAGGGCAGCGCGGTCCGGAGAATGGCCTCGAACCGTTCCGCCGTCGGCGGCTCGTCGCGCAGCAATCCCTGCAGCAGCACCCCGTCCACCAGCGCGACCAGCATCTCGACCCGCACCGGGTCGGCGGTGTAGCGGCGGGCGAAGTCCGCCAAGGCCGCCATCCAGCGATCGGTCGACTCGCGGAGCTTCGGGTCCCTCGCCGCCAAGAGGTACAACTCGTACTCCGCCAGCAGATGCCCTGGTTTGGCGACGACTTCGGCCATCAAGGCGGCGAACCTCCGTAGTGCGTCCTCGCCCCCGTCGGCCTCGGCGGCGAGGACCCGCATCCGTTCGGAGTCCTCGTCCATGCACTGGGTCAGCGCGGCGGTCAGCAGGTCGCCGATCCCCCGGAAGTGGTACGCGGCCGCCGTCGCGGGCAACCCCGCCTCGCGGGCGACGGTGCGATGACTGACCCCCGACACGCCATCCCTCGCGACGATCCGCAGGGTGGCCTCGATCAGTTCCCGTTTGCGTTGCTCGCCCTTGGCAAGGCGGCCGTCGGTGCTCGGCTCGTTCAGCGTGCCGCCTCCTCACTGATCGCGGTCTTCCTGCGCAGCAGAGGATACGAGAGCAAGGCGATCAGGACGATCAAGCCACCGGCGACGACCGCCACGGCGAACCCGCCGTCCGGCCCGAAACGGTCGACGACCTCACCCGATATCGCGGCGCCGAGCGCGACACCGATGCTCAGACCGGTGATCGCCCACGTCATCCCCTCGGTCAGCTTCTCCGCCGGCACTACCTTCTCGATCATCCCCATGACGACGATCATCGTGGGAGAAAAGAACAATCCGGCGACGAACACCACCGCGCACAGGCTGACGACGCCGTCGACGACCAGCAACGGCAGCACGCTCGCCGCCGTGCCCGCGGTGCCGATCAGGAGCAGTCGAGGCGGTGTCATGGCAGGCTTGAGCGTCCCGAAGGCCAGGCCCGAGATCGCGGAGCCCACGGCGTAGACCGAAACGACGACACCAGCGGCCGACGGCGACCCGACGTGCCGGGCGAACGCCACGCTGACGACGTCGACCGTGCCGACGATGACGCCGCCCGCCACCAGCGTCAGCACCAGCACCCGCACCGCGCCCAGCCGGATCGCCGAACTTCCGGCCGACCCGCCCGGCGGCAGCACGGGTGGTTCCGTCTCGCGCTGCGCGACGAACAGCAGCACTCCGACAGCGAGGAACACCACGGCGACCAGCGGCCCGGCTTCGGGGAAGACGGTGGTGCACAGCGCCACCGACAACGCGGGGCCGATGACGAAAGTCAGTTCGTCGACCACCGATTCCCACGCGAAAGCGGTGTGCAGTCGGGCCGAGCCGCGATACAGCCGCGACCAGCGTGCCCGGACCATCGCCGCCATACTGGGCATGAATCCGGCGAGGATCGCGGACGCGTACAGCGTCCAGACCGGCGCCCCGAAGCGCGCGCAGAGCAGGAGCGCGCCGAGCGCCATCACGCTGATCCCCGTGACGGGCAACAGGATCCGGCTCTGCCCCCGGCGGTCCACCAGCCTCGACACCTGCGGCCCGAGCAACGCCATGGACAGCGTGAACACCGCCGAGAGCAGCCCCGCGAGCCCGTAGTCACCCCGCGTCTGCGCCAGCATCGTGATGATCCCGATGCCCATCATCGGGACGGGGATCCTCGCGACCAATCCGGCGGCGGAGAAGGCGAGAGAGCCTTTCGCGGCGAACAGCTCTCGGTAGTGACCCGGCACGACATCCCCCACAACTTGAACGATCGTTACATTTTGAACGGTCGTTTCACTTTATACACGTCTCCCGCTGCGAACGCGAGCGCTTCGGTCAGTCCAGTCGTCTCGCCATCCGGCGCGGCCCAGGCGACGTAGCCGTCCGGCCGCACCAGGAAGGCCTGGTCGACGTCCGCCTCGACCAGTCGCACCCTGCCGTTCGCGGCGGCACGGACCTCGTCGTCGCGAGCCACCAGGACCGCGCGACCGTCCTCGGACATCGGCGGCAGCGGAGCGAACCGGCCGACCAGGGGATGCGCCGCGTCCGGCGCGTAGTCGATGTCGGCGCCGTTCCCCATGGCGATGAAGTGCCGCTTGGCCGCCGGGATCTCCAGGGTCTCCGCCAGCACCTCACGGAGCGCGGCGACCTGCGGGCCGGGACGCAGCAACGCGACCTGAGCCCGGGTGTTGCGCAGTACACGCTCCCCCACCGGACGCCGCTCCGCGGTGTAACTGTCCAATAAGGACTCCAGAGCCAGTCCTCGGGCGACAAGGCCCAGTTTCCAGCCGAGGTTCATCGCGTCCTGGAGCCCCAGGTTCAATCCCTGCCCGCCGATCGGCGAATGCACGTGGGCGGCGTCGCCCGCCAGCAGGACCCGCCCTCGCCGATAGGTCGCGGCCAGCCGTGTGTTGTCACTGAAGCGGATTCCGCCACCGAAGCGGATGACGTCGACGCCGACGCCCGAGACACGAGCGATACTCGTCTGCATCTCCTCGGCCGTCAGCGGCGCGTCCCGGTCACCCGGCCCGCCGTCGAACTCCATGGTGGAGATCTCGCCCGGCACCAACGACGTGCGCACCATCCCGCCAGGGCCGTGCATGGTCGACTCCACCGCGCCGGGATCGGCGAGTTCCGCCAGTGCCACCCGCCCGGTCATCGTCGCATCGGTACCGGGGAACGCGATCCCGGCCCGCTTCCGCACGACACTGCGCCCTCCGTCGCAGCCCACGAGATAGGCGGCCTGCTCGGACCGGCCGTCGGCGAGCACGGCACGGACCGCCGAATCCTCGTCGACGAGGTCGACGACCTCGCAGTCCGTCCGGACGCGGACGCCGAGACCGATCGCCCAGTCGGCGAGGATCCGTTCCAGCACATGCTGTTTGAGCACGAACCCGCCGGCCGCCCCCGATGAGACCTCGTCCTCCACGAGAGGCAAGCCCGCGAAGTGTCCCCTGGCACGATTGCCTTTCAGCAGCCGCGAAGCGCCTGATGCTTCCTTCTGCGCCTTCGAAAATTCCTCGGTCAGGCCACGCAGCCGCAAGGACTGCGAAGTGCGGCCGTTGATCCCGCGCAACCCGAAGCTCCGGTTCCGGCGGACCGCTCCGTCGGACGCCTCCAGGACGAGTGGATCGGCCCCGGCCAGCCGGAGTTCACCCGCGAGCAGCAGGCCGACCGGACCCCCGCCCACGATGATCACGTCGTTCACGACACCCCCGTATTTACAGCGTACATGTACACTGTAAATATGATAGATACACCGTAAACCTGTCAAGCGAAGGGCGCGGGATGACACGGAGAGAACCGTTGAACCGGGAGAAGGTCCTGGACGCGGCGCTCGCCTTGGCCGCCGAGGAGGGCCTCAAGGGGCTGTCGATGCGCAAACTCGCCAAGACGCTCGGCGTCGAAGCGATGGCGCTGTACAACCACGTCAAGAACAAGACGGACATTCTCGACGGCATCGCGGAACGCGTCTACAGCGGAATCGAACCGGCCGATCCGGCTGCGCCGTGGCCGGAACGGGTGCGGGCCACCGTGCTCAACCTCTATCGCGCGCTCGCCCGGCATCCGGTCGTGCCGATGGCGCTGGCCACCGACGAGGCCAATCCGAACTCGCTGCGAGCGCTGCGGCCGGTCGAGGATCTCGTCGGCGCGCTCTACGAAGCCGGGTTCGAGGACGATGGGATCCGCCAGACACTGGGCGCGCTGAACAGCCTCGTGTTCGGCTCCCTGCTGTTGACGACCGCCGGGTTCACCACGACGCGCCGCGACGAAGCCGGACAAGACCTTTACCTACGGCGGATCGACCCGGCGGCGCTGCCGAACTTCAGCCGCGCGCTGCCCACACTGGGAGCACCCGACCCCGAGCGGGACTTCACACGCGCGCTGGATCTGCTGATCAGCGGACTTGTCGCGGCCGCGCGGTCGTGAGTGATTCGGGTCGCTGGAAGAACCCGAATCACTCACGACCGGACATCAGCTCAGACTCGAGCAAGGCCTCGCGTCAGGGTCTTGCGCCCCCTTGGGCACCCACCGCACGTTGGCGAACGAAGCGGAGAACTTGCCGTCGGTGTACACCAGGAACGGCGTGTTGACGTTCTCCAGATCCAGCCCGTTCGCGAAACAGGACACCGGGATCTTCACCGTCGACTTCGGCGCCCCCGCCAGATCGGTGAACAGCTTGGTCGCGTTCACCTCGGAGAAGCACGGGTAGACGCAGTGCATGCTGATCACCGTCCGGTTGGCGGGCGCCTCGTGCACCACGGTGTCGAACTCCAAGGCCGCGTCGGCGTTGAGGTAGCCCCTCAGATCGTTGGTACCGGCCGGGTTCTGGAAGTAGAGCTGCGCCGGCCCGGTGCCGGTCCAAGTCGCCTTGAGACCGTCCTGCTGGACGTTCACATCGGACTGGACGACGCCGATCTCAGCGTGTGAAGCAGTGCCGTCGGGGCCGATCTCGGTACCGCCCCAGTTCTCTGCCGAACCGATGAAACCCTTGTACGGCGCGACATCGGTGCGGTTGAACACCTCGAGATCCTCGGTCGCCGTGCCGCCGCCACCGGTCGAGCCACAGGTCACCGGACCGGCCGTCTCGTCCAGCTGACCGACGGTGACGCGCTGCCCGGTTTTGAGGCCGTAGCCGAGTTTGAACAGCGGGTCGTAGTCGGCCGAGCCCGCGTTCAGCGGCGTCTGGCACGCGCTCTTCGGCCACGAATACGGCAGCTTGCCCTTGAACCCGCCCTTGAGCAGAACATCGGCGACGCCGCCACCTTCGGTACCGGGCAGCCAGGCCGCGACGAACGCGTCGGACCGGTTGATCTCCTTGTTCATGTACAGCGGGCGGCCGCCGACGTAGACGGTGACGACGGGAGCGCCCTTCCCGCGAACCTTGTCCAGCACGGCCAGATCCTCGGGGTAGAGCTTCGATGCCTCCAACGTCTTCCTGGTCAGGTCGCCGACACCTTCCGCGTACGGGGTCTCCCCGATGACGGCGATGACCGCGTCGTAGCCCTTCGGGTCCGTGTCGCCCTTCTCGTCGAAGGTGACGTTGACGTCACCGAGCTGCTGCTTGAGCCCCGCGAGGATCGACGTGGCGTTCGGGAAGTCGGCGTTGGTGTTGCCGGTCCCCTGCCAGCTCAGCGTCCAGCCACCGGTCTGGTTCTGGATGCTGTCCGCGCTCTTGCCGACCACGAGGACCTTCGACTTCGGCTTCAGCGGCAGCACGTTGCCGTTGTTCTTCAGCAATGTCTGCGACGAACGGACGGCGTCGCGGGCCAGCCAGGTCTCCTTCAGCGCCTCATCGGAATTCGCGTAGGACCGGTCCGAAGGCTTCTGCGACTCGTACAGCCCCGAGCGCAGCTTGACGCGCAGGATCCGGGTCACCGCGTCGTCGATTCGCGAAAGGGGGACCTGGCCGCCCTTGACCTGGTCGACGGTGTTGGCGATGAACGCCTTCCAGTCGTTCGGCACCATCACGATGTCGATGCCGGCGTTGATCGCCTGCGGACAGGAAGCGTTGGTGCAGCCGGGAACCTGGCCGATACCGTTCCAGTCGGACACGACGAGGCCGTCGAAGCCCATCTTGCCCTTGAGGATCTCGTTCAGCGCCTTGTCGCTGCCGTGCAGCTTGCCCTCGTCGATGCCGAGTTCGGCGTTGGTCCAGCTGTTGAACGACACCATCACGGTCTGGGAGCCCGCCGCGAGCGCGCCGTAGTAGCCCTGGCCGTGCACGTTGATCATCTCGGCTTCGGAGGACGGGTTGACGCCCTGGTCTTGGCCCTTGAGGGTGCCGCCGTCACCGATGAAGTGCTTGGCGGTACCGATCACGCCGTTGTAGCCGATGCGTTTGGTCGAGCCGTCCTGGAGTCCGTTGATCGCCTCGTAGCCGTAGGCCCTGGTGATCCGCGGGTCCTCGGAGAACCCTTCGTAGGTGCGACCCCAGCGGTCGTCCTTCACGACGGCCAGCGTCGGCGCGAACGCCCAGTCCTGGCCGGTGGCGCGGATCTGCCGGGCCGTCGCCGCGGAGATGTCGCGCACCAGGCACGGGTCCTGCGCCGCGCCGAGCCCGATGTTGTGCGGGAAGACGGTGGCGCCGTACACGTTGTTGTTGCCGTGCACGGCGTCGATGCCCCAGATGACCGGGATCTTCGTCCGGCTGCCCTTCGCGGCTTCCCAGTAGGCGTCCGCGAGCTTGAGCCAGTCCTGCTGGGAGGCGTGCTTGTCCTTGTTCGGCCACGAACCGCCGCCGTTGAGGACCGAGCCGATCGAGTACTGCCGGACCTCGTCGGGGGTGATCGCCGCGATCTCGGGCTGCGTCATCTGCCCGACCTTCTCCTCCAGGGTCATCCCTTCGAGGATCCGGGCGATCCGCTGCTCGTCACCGCCCTTGCCCTTGAACCGGCTCTCCACCTTCGGCCAGTCGGCGAGCGTCGGCAGGCTCTTCTCGATCCGGGCGCAACCGTCCCGGTCGAACGCGGGCTTCCCGATCACGGGTTGTTCGGCGGCGACGGCCGCGGGCGTGGCCACCACGGCTCCGCCGAGCAGCGTGAGACTCATCAAGGCGATCAGCGGACTTCGGCGCGCACGGGCACGTCTTGCCATGGTCTGGTCCATTCTGCGGGAGGCGGGGACCGGCCGATCCTCACCGGCCCCGGCGGCCGCGTCAAGAGTTTCCGGCCGGTATGCCGAGTGTTAATTTTTGCCATGAACTAAGACTCGGCAAGTCACCCGGCCACGCGCTCCCGGTTCCACCGCTTGGCGGTATACGGCAGCGCGAACAGAAGTGCCGCCGAACATCAGCAGCAAGAGCGGGCTCCGCTTGACCTCCACATTACTTGAGCTTTTACCTTCACCGGAAACGAAGGGAATCCCTCATGACCGTCTTGGTAACAGGCGCGACCGGGAACACCGGCCGCCACGTCGTGGCCGAACTCGTCCGCCGCGGGGAACGTGTCCGGGCACTCACCAGGAACCCCGCCGGGGCACGGCTTCCGGCGGGCGTCGAACTGGTGGAAGGCACGCACACCGCACCGGAAACGCTCACCGAAGCCTTCGAGGGCGTCACCCGGCTGCACATCACCGTGACGGCAGGACTCGCCGACGTCGGCGCCGATCTGGTCAAACGCGCCGTGGACGCGGGAGTGCGGCGTATGACCATCGTCTGGGGCGGCTATGTCGGGCCGACGGAACAGGCCATGGCCGAGTCCGGGGTGGAGTGGACGCGGCTCGAGCCACAGGAGTTCATGTCCAACGCGCTGACCTGGACCGACTCCATCCGCACCGGGAAGGTGGTCCGTGAGCCGTTCGACCTCCCGAGCGCGGTGGTGCACGAGGGCGACATCGGCGCCGTCGCCGCCACAGCGCTCGTGGAGGACGGGCATTCGGGCAAGGTCTACAACCTCACCGGCCCGGAGGCACTGACCACGAGCGAACGGATCGCGATCCTCTCCGCCGCACTCGGCCACGACATCACCCTGGAGCGGATCACCCGGCAGCAGGCGATCGACCGGCTGCTGGCCGACGGCGTCTCGGTCGCGGACGCCGAATACGTCGTCGGCTGGCACAGCGATCCGCCGGTGGAGGCGCGCACAGTGGTCGACACGGTCGAGAAGGTGATCGGACGGCCTGCCCGTACCTTCGCGCAGTGGGTCGCCGAACACGCCGACCGGTTCAAGCCGTGAGCGGGCCGACCGCCTTCACGATCTCCAGCACCGGCGCGGTGTGCACCGTGTGGATCGCACGCAGCGCGCCCAGCCGGTGCGTGAGGTAGTGGTGTAGCGCGGCGGGATCCGGGCACAGCGCCTGCGCGGCCAGGTTGGTGGGCCCGGTCGTGGCGACGACGACGGCGAGCTCATCGTGAGTGGCCAGCGTCGTCGCCACCTCGTCGAGGTCCGCCGGCGCGACGGCCATCCACAGGAACGCCTGCGTGGTCACGCCGTACAAGGCAGCACTGATTTCGACGTCGAAGAAGAGCGCTCCCCGTGCGCGCAGATCCGCCAGGCGACGGGTCGCGGTCGCCGGGGCCAGCCCCGCCACCGCGGCGAGATCCGCGATACTCGCTCGGCCGTCGTGCCGGAGAGCGGCGATCAGCGCGTGGTCCGCCGCGGTCAGCGGGGTCTCGTCGGCGACGGGTTCCGGCGGCCGCAACGCCTCCTGCTGGTCCTCCGTCAGTGCGGCGACCCGCCCGCGCCATGCCGTCGGTCCGCCGAGGTAGGTGTGCAGGATGAAATGCGCGGACACCGCGGTGACGCTCGCGGTGCGCGGGATGTCGTGCAGCAGCATGGCGCTCTGCTCGTGTCTCGGCGTGTGCGCGATCGTCACGATCTCCGTGCCGCCCGAGGTGAGCTTGACCCAGGACGTGTCCGGCCGCCTGGCCAGCGAGCGGGCGAGCGTCCGCGCGGTGGCGGGCTGTGCGCTGAGGCGGACGAGCCACTGCGTCAAGCCTGCCCGATCCGGATCGGGCAGGCCCACCACACGCAACCCGGATTCGGCGCGGAGCCGCTGGTAGCGCCGGGCGACGGTCTGGGTCGAGACACCGAGCACCGCCCCGATCCGGCTGAACGACGCACGGGCGTCGATCTGCAGGGCATGGATCAAAGCACGGTCTATGTCGTCGAGCATGGAAGATTTCGTCCATCCGGTCCGGGCTGCCTGGAACAGAATTCATCTTCACCGCACGCTCTCGATCATGCAACTGACGAAGGCCCGATCGGTTCCGCTCGCCACACTGCTCGCGGCGGAGGCGATGAACGTGCTGGACGCGACGATCACCCAGGTCGCCGGCCCGGCGATCCACGCGGACCTCGGCGGCCCCGCCTCCGCCATCCAGTGGTTCGGCGCCGCCTACACCCTCCCGTTCGCGGTACTCCTCATCACCGGCGGCAGGCTCGGCGACCTGCTGGGCCGCCGCCGTGTGTTCTTGTCCGGCGTCGCGGTGTTCGCCTTGGCCTCGCTGTGCTGCGCGCTCGCGCCGGGCACGGATGTGCTGATCGGCGCGCGAGCGGTCCAGGGCATCGCGGCGGCGCTGGTGATCCCGCAGACCTTCGGCTTGATCAAGGTCCTGTTCTCGGGGCCGGCGCTGGCGGCGGCACTGGGCTGGAACGGTCCGGTGGTCGGGCTGTCCGCGGTGAGCGGGCCGCTGCTCGGCGCCCTCCTGACGGATCTGGTTTCGTGGCGGGCGGCGTTCCTGGTGAATGTGCCGATCTCGATCGTGGTGCTCATGGCCGGGCGGCTGCTGCCGGAAGACCGCGCGGAGCATCCGGTCCGGCTGGACGTGCCGGGCACCGTGCTCGTCTCGCTCGGCATCGGGCTCGTCGTGTAACCGCTGATCGACAGGTGGAGCTGGATTCTCTTCACCACCGGGGCCGCCGTGCTGGTGCTGTTCGGATTCCACCAGCGGAACCGACGTCATCCCCTGGTCGAGCCGAGCCTGTTCGCCCACCGCGGTTTTCCCGCGGCGCTGGCGGCGTCGACCCTGTTCTTCGCCGTGATGAACGGGGTGATGCTCGTGGTGGTCCTGCACCAGCAGCTCGACGAGGGACGCGGCGTACTCACGTCCGGGCTGACACTGCTGCCGTGGTCGGGCGGGCTGGCGATTTCTTCCTGGGTGGCGGGCAAATGGCTCGTGCCCCGGTACGGATCCCGGGTCGCCTTCGCCGGCCTGACACTGCTGCTCGCGGGAATCCTGCTGGCGATCGCGGGTCCGCTGCCGGTCGCGCTCGGGGTCGGCGGACTCGGCCTGGGACTGTTCACGGTGCCGTTCTTCACCGCGGCACTGTCCGTCGTCCGTCCACAGGAGACCGGATCGGCGGCGGGGCTGCTGAACGCGGTGCAGCAGGTGGGCGCGACGCTGGGCATCGCGGTGTTCGGCACCGTCTTCCTGCACGGCCGCTCTTCGGCACAGGCGTTCTCGCTCGCGGCGGTGCTGGTGGTGGCGACCATGGCCGCGACCGCGCTGATGCCCGCTACCCCTCGGCGGCCTTGAACCACGCGCCGATCCCGGCGAGCGCGCCAGGACCGTAGTCACCACGGACGTCGTCAGCCAGATCCGCGATGGAGACCGCCCGCAACGCCGCCCGCCACTGGACCTCGGCGTTCGCCATCGCGCGGCTGATCGCGCACGGCGCCGAGCACGCCTCGGGCGGGGTCGCCATCGGACCGCGCTGCCGGATTTCGGTGCAGACGAAAGCGGGCCCTGGCCCGTCGATGGCCTCGACGACGTCGAGCACCGTGATCTCCGACGGCGGCCGGGTGAGCACGTATCCCCCGGCTTTCCCCTGGACCGACCGAATGAGACCGGCCTTCGAAAGGGCCTGGAGTTGTTTCGCGAGGTAGCTCGGCGAGACGTCGTGCAGCTGTGCCAGGCGCGCGGCGGGCGCGGGTTCGTCGACCGAGGTCAGCACGACACAGCAGTGCAGGGCCCACTCGACCCCACCGGACATCTTCACCCGGACGACTCTAACCCGCCTCTTGACTCGGACACAACATGTCCGAGTAGTATTTCGGACATAAGTTGTCCGGGTTAACCGGACGCATCGACGAAGGGCACTGGGTCATGAAATTCGCGATCATCGGCGGGACCGGGCTGATCGGTTCACAGGTCGTGCGCAACCTGAACGAGGCGGGCCACGAGGCCGTGCCGCATTCGCCCTCCACCGGGGTCGATCTGCTCACCGGTCAAGGGCTGGACGCCGCGCTCGACGGCGCCGACGTGGTCGTCAACCTCACGAATTCGCCGACCTTCGACGACGCCTCCCCCGCGTTCTTCCGGACGTCGATGGACAACCTCGTCGCGGCCGCGAAGAAGGCGGGCACCGGGCACTTCGTGATCCTGTCGATCGTCGGCGTCGACCAGGTGCCCGACCTCGACTACTACCGGGCGAAGACCCTGCAGGAGAACATCCTCAAGGAGAGCGGTCTCCCCTACTCGATCGTCCGCGCCACCCAGTTCATGGAATTCGTCGGCGCGGTCCTGTCCTGGACCTCCGACGAGACGGCGGTCCGCCTGCCCAGTACGCCGATCCAGCCGATCGCCGCGGCGGACGTCGCCGCCGCCGTTTCCGAGGTGTCGGCGGGAAAGCCGCTGAACGGCACCCTCGACGTGGGCGGCCCGGACGTCTACCCGCTCGACGAACTGGGCCGGATCACCTTGTCCGCCAAGGGAGACCGGCGTCCGGTGATCGTCGACGAGACCGCGGGCATGTTCGCCGCCGTCAAGGGCGACGTCCTCACCACGAAGGACGGCGCCCGCGTCGCCGAGACCCGCTACCTCGACTGGCTGAAGTAGCCGGGCTGAAGGGAGCCATGCCCGCATGCGACGCGACGAAAGGGCCCTTCGCCGCGTCGCATGCGGCGAAGGGCCCCTTCAGCCCACGTCAGCTGGGCAGCAGCGCCGGAGCCGCGAGGCGGCTGGCGTTGGCCGCTTCGTCGTCCGGCTGGGCCTGGGCGGAGCGCTCAGCCTCGACCCGCGCGAGGTAATTGGCGACCTCGCGCTCCTGCTTGTGCGAATCCCAGCCCAGCAGCGGCGCCATCAGCTCCGCCACCACCGGCGCCGCCGTCACACCACGGTCCCGTTCCTCGATGGAAATGCGGGTGCGTCGCGTCAGGACGTCCTCCAGGTGAAGCGCGCCCTCATGCGAAACGGCGTAGACGACCTCCGCCTTCAGGTACTCCGCCGTCCCCGGGATGGCTTCACCCAGTTCGGGACGTTCCGAGATCGACTCCAGGATGTCCTCGATCGCGGTGCCGTAGCGCTGGAGCAGGTGCTCGAGGCGGGCGATGGGCAGCCCCGTGCGCTGCACGAGCGAGTGCCGCGCGCCCCACAGCTCGTGGTAGCCCGTCGCGCCGACGATCGGCAGCCGCTCGGTCCACGACGACGGCGCGGGACGGCCGAGGTCCTCCACCGCGACGTCGACGGCGTCGGCGGCCATCACGCGGTACGTCGTGTACTTGCCGCCGGCGACGATCACCAGGCCCGGTACCGGATGCGCCACGGCGTGCTCCCGCGAGAGCTTCGTCGTCGACGTCGCCTTCGCGGCCAGCAGCGGCCGAAGCCCCGCGTACACGCCTTCGATGTCGTCGGCGGTGATCGGCGTGCGCAGGACCGCGTTGAGGTGATCGAGCACGTAGTCGACGTCCGCCTGGCTGGCCGCCGGGTGTTCGCGGTCGAGGTCCCATTCGGTGTCGGTGGTGCCGACGATCCAGTGCCGCCCCCACGGGATGACGAACAGGACGCTCTTCTCGGTGCGCAGGATCAGCCCGGTGTCCAGGTCGATCTTCTCGCGCGGCACCACCAGGTGGATACCCTTCGACGCGCGCACGGTGAAGGGCGCGGGGATGCCCGCCGCTTCGGCCATGTCGTCGCTCCACACGCCGGTGGCCGCGACGACCGTCTTCGCCCGGACCTCGATCTCCGCGCCGCTCTCGCGGTCGACGACCTTGGCGCCGACGACGCGTTCGCCGTCGCGGAGCAGCGACGTGACCCGGGCGCGGGTGAGGACGGAGGCGCCCTGTTCGGCCGCGGTCCGCGCGATGGTCATCGTGTGGCGCGCGTCGTCGACCTGCGCGTCGTAGTACTGGATGGCGCCGATGAGGGCGTCGTCCGCGAGGCCGGGAGCGACCTTGCCCGCGCCGCGTTTGGACAGATGCCGGTGCCGCGGCAGGGCCCGCGCACCGCCGAGGGTGTCGTAGAGCGTGACCCCCGCGCCGATGTAGCCGCGTTCCCAGACGCGGTGCTTGAGCGGCACGAGGAACTTCACCGGCCGGACCAGATGCGGCGCCAGTGTCTGCAGCAGCAGGCTCCGTTCCTTCAGCGCCTCACGGACCAGCTTGAAGTCCAGGTTCTCCAGGTAACGCAGCCCGCCGTGGATCAGCTTGGACGATCGGCTGGACGTGCCCGCGGCGAAGTCACGGGCCTCGACGAGCGCGACGGAGAGCCCGCGCGACGCCGCGTCGAGCGCGACGCCGGCACCGGTCACTCCCCCGCCGACGACGAGGACGTCGATCTCCTCGCGAGCGAGCTTGCGCAGCGTCTCGGCACGGTAGACCGGGGAAAGCGGTACGGGTGTCACTCTGTTCCTCCTGTTCATCGGGCTCACTCGACCTCGACCCAGTCGAGCGTGCGGCCGACGGCCTTCTGCCAGCCCGCGTAGCCCTCGGCGCGCTGTTCGTCCGTCCACGACGGCTCCCAGCGCTTGTCCTCGTTCCAGTTCTGTTCCAGCTCGTCGGTGCTCTTCCAGAACCCGACGGCGAGCCCGGCCGCGTAGGCGGCCCCGAGCGCGGTGGTCTCCGCGACGACCGGCTTCGACACCGGCACACCGAGGATGTCCGCCTGGAGCTGCATGCAGAGTTCGTTCGCGGTCACGCCACCGTCCACACGCAACACGTCGAGCGTGACGCCCGAGTCGTTCTGCATGGCCTCGACGACGTCGCGGGTCTGGTAGCAGATCGCTTCGAGGGTCGCCCGCGCCAGATGCGCGTTGGTGGTGGCTCGGGTGAGGCCGACGATCGCGCCGCGCGCGTCGGAACGCCAGTACGGGGCGAAAAGCCCGGAGAACGCGGGGACGAAGTAGACGCCACCGTTATCCTCGACCTGGCGGGCGAGGCTCTCGCTCTGGGACGCGCCGCTGATGATGCCCAGCTGATCGCGCAGCCACTGCACGGCGGAACCGGTGACGGCGATCGAGCCTTCCAGCGCGTACACCGGCTTCTCGTCGCCGAACTGGTAGGCCAGAGTCGTAAGCAGGCCGTGCTTCGAGCGCACGACCTCGTGCCCGGTGTTGAGCAGCAGGAAGTTGCCCGTGCCGTAGGTGTTCTTGGCCTCGCCGGGACGGAAGCACACCTGGCCGACGGTCGCCGCCTGCTGGTCGCCGAGCACACCGGTGATGGCGACCTCGCCGCCGAGCGGGCCGTCCGCACGGGTGACACCGAAGCGGCCGTTGTTCGAAGACGGCGCGATCGACGGCAGCATCTGCTTGGGGACGCCGAAGAACGACAGCAGTTCGTCGTCCCACTCCAGCGTTTCCAGGTCCATGAGCATGGTGCGCGACGCGTTGGTCGGGTCGGTCACGTGGACGCCGCCGTCGGGGCCGCCGGTGAGGTTCCAGATGAGCCAGGTGTCGGTGGTGCCGAAGAGCGCGTCACCCTTTTCGGCGTCTTCGCGGACGCCTTCGACGTTCTCCAGGATCCATTGCAGCTTGCCGCCGGAGAAGTAGGTGGCGGGCGGCAGACCGGCCTTCCGCCGGATGACGTCGCCCTTGCCCTCGCGCTCCAGCGCCGACGCGATCCGGTCGGTGCGGGTGTCCTGCCACACGATGGCATTGCAGTACGGACGCCCGGTCCGGCGGTTCCACACCACGGTGGTCTCGCGCTGGTTGGTGATGCCGAGCGACGCGAGATCGGCGGCGGTCAGCTTCGCCTTGTTGAGCGCCGTGGCGATGACCGACCGGGTCCGCTCCCAGATCTCGGTGGCGTCGTGCTCGACCCAACCCGGCTTGGGGAGGATCTGCTCGTGCTCGAGCTGGTGGCGGGCGATCTCGTTGCCGCCGTGGTCGAAGATCATGAAGCGCGTGCTGGTGGTGCCCTGGTCGACGGCGCCGATGTAGTCAGACATGATTCCCTCTCTTTCCGGGGTCCGGGGCGGAGCCTCCGGGCGGGTTCGGGGTTGCACCCCGAATGGCGGAGTCTCCCTAGGAAACGCGCTCGATGTCCTTGGCGGGCAAGGCTTCCGGTGCCGGGTCGGCGGGCAGGTAACGCTCGATGAAGAACTTGTAGATCGCACCGCCGATCACCGCGCCGATGACGGGCGCCACGATCGGGATCCACCAGTACGGATAGCCGTATTGGTCGGTGAACGCGGTGTCGTAACCGGTGAGCCAGGACATCAGCCGCGGGCCGAAGTCGCGGGCGGGGTTGATCGCGTAGCCGGCGTTGGTGCCCCAGGCCATGCCGATCGCGACCACCAGGAAGCCGACGACGACCGGAGCGAGGTTCGCGGCGGGCGCGGTGTTGCGGAGGTCGGTGATGGCGAAGATCACCAAAGCGAGGATCGCGGTCCCGATGATCTGGTCGCGGAACGCGCCCCAGTCACCCACCGGCAGGGTTCCGTTACCCGGAAGAGTGGAGAACACACCCTGGGTCTTGATCGTCAGGCCGGGATCGGCGGCGTTGAGCACCTCGGTGTAGTTCCAGCGCACCAGCAGCGCGCCCAGGAACGCGCCGGCGGTCTGCGCCAGGGCGTACGGGGCGACCTTGCGCCACGAGAAGCCCTTGAACACCGCGAGCGCCACGGTGACGGCGGGGTTCAGATGCGCGCCACTGATCCGTGAAGCCACGTAGATACCGAGCGTGACACCGATTCCCCAGGCCCACGCGATGCTGTCGTGATCCCCGATGCCCGCGGCGACGACTTGAGCCACCACCCCGCAGCCGAACAGGATGAGGATCATCGTCCCGACGAACTCCGCCGCCAGTTCGCCCGCCAGTCCGCGAGCTTTGAGGTTTCGCACCATTGCTTCCTCCACAAAGGACACCGTTGCCCTGTTGAGGCCGAAGTTAAGTTCGCGGAAACCCGGGGTCAACGGACACCGGTCGGCATTGTCGAACGGTCGAAGACGATGTTCGACATTGTCGAATCAGGGCCGGTCGGGCTACGGTTGTGCCGTGCCCGGTCCGATCCAGTCCATCGAGCGCGCCGCCGCGATCCTGCGGTTGCTGGCGCGCGGTTCGGGGCGTCTGGGGGTCGGCGAGATCGCCGATTCCCTCGAACTCGCCAAGGGAACGGCGCACGGAATCCTGCGTACCCTGCAAGGGGTCGGCTTTGTCGAACAAGATCGCGACACCGGCAAATACCAACTGGGCGCGGCACTCCTGCATCTCGGCACGAGCTACCTCGACGTCAACGAACTCCGGTCCCGCGCGATCAACTGGGCCGACGCGCTGGCCGCCCGCAGCGGTGAAGCCGTCCGGATCGGCGCTCCGCTGGAGGGCCGGGTCCTGGTGGTGCACCACGTTTTCCGCCCCGACGACAGCCTTCAGACCCTCGACGTCGGCACGCTTCTGCCGTTGCACGCGACGGCGCTCGGGAAAGTCCTTCTGGCCTATGACACCGGTCTCGTGGCATCGTTGCGCACCGGCGAGCCGGAGGCCTACACCCGCCGGACCCTGGTCACCCAAACCGCGATCAAACGCGCCTGCGGCAAGGTGCGCGAGGCGGGCTGGGCGAGCGAGAACGGCGAGATGATCACCGGTGAGGCCGGGATCGCGGCACCGATCCGCGGCCACGGCGGCATCGTGGTCGGCGCGATCGGGGTGTCCGGCGCGACGGAACGGATCTGTGAAGCCGACGGCAGCCCGATCCCGCGGCTGCTCGGCCACGTGCGCGACGCGGCACGGGCGGTCTCCCGCGACCTCGGCGCGTCCCGATGGTGATGGAGGTGCTCGCGTGGTCCAGCGCTACGTGATGTCGATCGACCAGGGCACCACCTCGACGCGGTGCATCCTGTTCGACGCGCGCGGCAGGCTGGTGTCGGTCGCGCAGCGCGAACACCAGCAGCATTTCCCCCGGCCCGGCTGGGTCGAGCACGACGCGACGGAGATCTGGCGCAACGTCGGCCGGATCGTGCCGCAGGCGCTGGCCGACGCCGGCGTCGAACCGGCGCAGGTGGTCGGCCTCGGCATCGCCAACCAGCGCGAGACGACGGTGCTGTGGGACCGGTACACCGGCAATCCGGTCGGCCGCGCGATCGTCTGGCAGGACACCCGCACCGACGCGATGCTCGAACAGCTCGCCCGCGAGCCGGGCGCCGATCGCGTCCGGCGGCTGTGCGGGCTGCCGCTGGCCACGTACTTCTCCGCTCCCCGGATCCGGTGGATGCTGGAAAGGACCCCTGGCCTGCGGGAACGCGCCGAGCGCGGTGACGTGCTGTTCGGGACGGTCGAGAGCTGGCTGATCTGGAACCTGACCGGCGGGCCCGACGGCGGCGTGCACGTCACCGATGTCACCAACGCCTCGCGCACCATGCTGATGAACCTGCGGACGCTGTCCTGGGACGACGAGCTGCTGGAGTTCTTCGACGTCCCGCGCGCGATGCTGCCGCGGATCCGGCCGTCGACCGAGGTGTACGGGGCGACGTCACGGGTGGTGCCGGGGATCCGGATCGCGGCGGCGCTCGGCGACCAGCAGGCGGCGTTGTTCGGCCAGACCTGCTTCGCGCCCGGCGAGGCGAAGTGCACGTACGGCACGGGCAGCTTCCTGCTGCTCAACACCGGCCCGACGCCCGTGCTGTCGACCCACGGCATGCTGACCACCGTCGGGTTCAAGATCGGCGACGAGCCCGCCGTCTACGCCCTTGAAGGGTCGATCGCCGTCACCGGGTCGCTGGTGCAGTGGTTCCGTGACGGGCTCGAACTGATCGGCAGCGCGCCTGAGATCGAGACGTTGGCCCGCACGGTCGAGGACAACGGCGGCTGCTACATCGTGCCCGCCTTCTCGGGCCTGTTCGCGCCGCACTGGCACAGCGAGGCACGCGGCGTGATCGCCGGGCTGACGTCGTACATCACCAAGGGGCACCTGGCCAGGGCCGTGCTGGAGGCGACCGGCTGGCAGACCCGTGAGGTCGTCGACGCGATGAACGCCGATTCCGGGCTCGCGCTGACGACGCTCAAGGTGGACGGCGGGATGACCGCCGACAACCTGCTGATGCAGTTCGTCGCCGACGTCCTCGACGTGCCGGTGGTGCGCCCGATGGTCGCCGAGACGGTGTCGCTGGGCGCGGCGTACGCGGCCGGGCTGTCGGTCGGGTACTGGCCGGATCTGGAGGGCCTGCGCCGGAACTGGCACCGCGCCGGGCAGTGGCTGCCGACGATGGACCCCGCCCGCCGCGACAGCGAATACTCGCACTGGCGCCAGGCCGTGGAACTGACGTTCGGCTGGATGCGCCCGGGGCCGACCGCCGCTCCCCCTGGCTCGGACCTGGTCGAGGTCGTCCTGGCCGATCACCGCCGGATCGAACAGCTGTTCCGCGACCTCCGCAACGACGAGGCCGACCGGCCGGCACTGATCGCGGAACTCTCGGCGGCCCTGGTCGCCCATGCCACCGCGACCGAACGGATCGTCCGTCCCGATGCGACGGAGAGCGGGCTCGGGGACGAGCTGCTGGCCGTACTGGAAGCCGCCGATCCCGAGAAAGCCTTGGTGGCGCTGGAGAATTCGGTGGACGCCCATATCCGCACGGAAGAACGCGGGTTGCTGAACGACCTCCGGCGCACACTGTCCACTTCGGACCGGACCGGCCTCGGCAGGGCGTTCGTGGCCGAGCGGCAGCGGCAGCTGGACCTCGACTGCGGGTCCGCCGCGCACGTCCGCGAACAAGGGGCCCGGCTGCGCCTCTCGTGACGTGCTAGCCTGTCGCCGTGCGCCGCTTTACCCGACTCGTAGTCAAGCGCGCCGGCTGAACCAGGTCGCCGGCGCGCAATCCGGCGACCCCTCGATACGGGGCATCTCCCGGGACCTGGCCCTCCATGGCCTGTACGTTTCCCGCTCTTGGAGTCCACGATGTCGATCACCGTTTTCCAGGTTCCCGCCCCTCGTTCGTCCATGCTGGTCCGCCGCCGGATCGCGACCTATTTCGTCGGCGGCGTCGAGCAGATCCCCGGCCTGGTCGAGGCGCTCGGCTGCCTGGTCCACGACCTGTCCGTCGACGTTCGCGACGGAGTCCGCGAAAGCACCATGACCTGCGCGGTCCTGATCGACGCCGATGAGGTCGAGCCGCTCCTGGAGCGCCTGCGCGAGCTTCCGTCGGTCGTCTCCTCGGAACTGGTCTGACGGGGTGCGCCGCCGCTCGGCCTCGTGAGTGTTTAGGACGGTTAGAACCGTCCTAAACACTCACGAGGTCGGCGCTTAGTCCCCTATGCCCGAAGTCGCTGCACGGTTCCGTGCAGCCGGTCAAGGAACAACCACCTACGTATTGACTTGGTTAAGAAGCCTTCTTAACTTCGGCTTCATGGCCGAAACTCCACGGAACAGCAGGTCTCAAGCCTATCGTCGGCTCAGCTTGGCCGAGAAACACGACAAGTTCGTCAATCGGTACTCACGGCGGACCCTGTTCCGGGTGGGTGCGGTGAGCGGCGCGGCACTCGCCGCCGGCGGCGTCCTCCTCCCCGGATCCGCCGCGGCCTCCCCAGGGCCGACCGTGCTGCTCAACGCCGACAAGGTCGCGGGGTCGGCGCTGCGCCCGTTCGGACGGCACATCGCCTACGGGGCCGACCCGTCCCAGCAAGTCGTGGTCTCCTGGCAGGTACCCGCGGCGGTGACCGCGCCGTTCGTCCGGATCGGCACGGTTCCCGGCGACTTCAGCCCGCCCATCCCGGCCGAAGTCCGGGCGCTGACCAGCCAGATGTCCTGGCAGCACCCCGTCGAGGAGGTCCCGCCGAACAGCCCGAAATCGATCACCCAGTACTACCTCCACGCCCGGATCGACCGGCTCCTGCCCAACACCACGTACTACTACGTCGTCGGCCACGAGGGTTACGACCCGGCCGCCAGGCTCGGCGAAATGGCGAGCTTCCGCACCGCTCCCGCCCCCGGCGGCGACGGCACGTTCTCCTTCACCGCTTTCGGTGACCAGGGTGTCGGCTACAACGCCGTCGCGACCAGCAGCCTGATCGCGGGCCTCGATCCGGCCTTCCATCTCGCCATGGGCGACCTGAGCTACGCACTCGAAGGCGAGGGCGGGCATCCGGAGGAGGACAAGTACGACGCGCGACTCTGGGACTCCTTCTTCGTGCAGAACGAGCCGGTCACCGCGGGGATCCCATGGATGATGGCGCTCGGCAACCATGAGATGGAGGGCTGGTACTCCGCGGACGGGTACGGCGGCGTGCGGGCACGCTTCACCATGCCGGACAACGCCTGGAACGGCTCGACCTGCATCTACTCGTGGCGCTATCAGAACGTCGGTTTGATCAGCCTGGACGGCAACGACGTCTGCTACAACAGTCCGTCCAATCTGGACTACACCAAGGGCAAGCAGCTCACGTGGCTCGGCAGGACGCTCGCCGCGTTCCGCGCCGATCCCACCATCGACTTCATCGTCGTCTACTGCCACCAGTGCACGTATTCCACCTGCCATTCCAACGGCGCGGAACTCGGCGCGCAGAAGGACTGGGCCCCGCTGTTCGACAAGTACCAGGTCGACCTCGTGCTCAACGGCCACAACCACATCTACGAACGCACCGACCCCATCCGGGCGGGTAAAGCCGTCAAGAAGGTGCCGTCGCGCGGGACGACCGACCCGGTCAAGGACGGGACGACCTACATCACCGCGGGTGGCGGGGGCGGCAGTGTCTCCGAATTCCCGGCACCGGACACCTACCTCGGCCACGAGACCGCCAACGACACCCCGGTCCCGATGAAGTACTCGGAACGGGACGGACAGGACCGCACCAAGAAGGTCACCTGGTCCCGCGTCCGGTTCCGCGGCTACAGCCTGGTCTCGGTCGGCGTTATCGCGGGCACGGGCACCACACCGCCCAAAATGGACGTCCGCGCGATCAGTGCCGACGGCACCCTGGTCGATCAGATCATCGTCCAGCGCTCCTGAGCAGGCACATCCACCGGACGAGGGGTCCACATCGGCCGATCGGCCGATGTGGACGCCCGTTTTCCCGGCTCAGTCGCCGAAGCGAGAAAGCGCTTTCCGTGCCTTTGGCCGCGTCGTCGTCATGCTGTCCGCTTTCATCGACGGCACGAGCCTCGACGTGGCGACGGCGACGGTCACCTCGGGGGCCGCGGCCCTGGCTCCCCGTCTGCGAAAGTGACTTCGGCCGCGTTCTCCACGGTCGTCCTGAAAGCGCTTACCAGAAGGTCGGCGAAACAGGCCAAGGGAGCCCCCGATACACCGCCGTTCTGGGCTTTGAGCGCGGCCAGTTGCTCGCCTGCCAGCGGCGCGACCCGGTCCATGAACTGCCCGAGAAACCGCAACGTCACGGCGGGCGGCACCCCGGCTCCGGCGAGCTCCGCCACCGCGCGCGAAACCGACGGGCGCACGACGGACGGCGCCCCCGTGTCGTCCCGCCCGAGCACGCCGTGCCGCTCCAGGCACCGGACGACGCCGGGCTGGTCACGGGCGATGTCGGCCATCGCCGCGTCCAGCCGCTCGACGCCGTCCACTGTGGCCGTTCCGAGCATCGCGGCGATGGAGACCAGATTGAAGCCCTGTTTCTGCAGCATCGTGATCCGCCGCAGGCGCCGCAGGTGGGCAGGGCCGTAGTAGGCGGACCTCCCGTGCCGCACCGGCGGGGCGAGCAAGCCCCTCGTCTGATGGGCCCGGATATTGCGCGCCGACATGCCGACGATCGTGGAGAGTTCTTCGATCGTGTATCCGGCCGGTCTCGGCGAAAAGGGCTTCACGCCGACCAGCTTAACCAATGGTCGGATGAGTACACCATGAAGCCGGTGCAATGGCACCGCCACCGTCGACCGGCTGAATCAGCGAGTTGCCATAAGTTGATCGGTTCGCGTGCCCGAACACAAGGTGAGTGCCCGGTTTACATGGTTTCATGCCAAGTAATGCCGGTTTTGGGGCGTTCCACGCCCGCCGATTGCTCCAGTCAGGCGATCTTGATGGGCCGCGGACTCCCCTACCGTTTAAATGCTCCTGAGACATCTGATGTCTCGACTCTGTCGACGCCTGCGGAGCGCCGCTGAACCCGACGGTCGGTCGTCAAAGTTTCAACCTTTTTCCCAGGAGGTTTCAATGTTCTGGAAACGGATCGCGGTCGCGGCCGTGGCCGCGACCGGGCTGGCCACGGCGCTGGTGGTGTCCCATCAGGACAGTCCCGCCGCCGCGGTGGAGCCCGCCGCGGCGGCGGTGCCCGCGTTCGACCACATCGTCCTCGTGATGTTCGAAAACAAGGACTACAAGGAGATCAGCGGTAGCTCGAAGGCGCCGTACTTCAACCAGCTCGCCTCGCAGGGGGCCAAGTTCACCAAGGCGTACGGCACGACGCACCCGAGCCAGCCGAACTACATCGCCCAGTTCGCGGGCTCGACGCACGGTGTCGACAGCAACAAATGCCAGGATCTCGGGAACAAGGAGAACATCGCTTCCCAGCTGGCGGGAATCGGCAAGAAGTTCGTCGGCTATGCGGAGAGCATGCCTTCGGACGGCTACACCGGCTGCACGAAGGGAAAATACGCCCGCAAGCACAACAGCTGGGTCAGCTTCAGCAATGTGCCGTCGTCGGCGAACAAACGGTTCTCGTCGTTCCCCAGCGACTTCACCAAGCTGCCGGACGTCGCTTTCGTGACCCCGGACCTGTGCAGCGACATGCACGACTGCCCGGTCGACACCGGTGACAAATGGCTGAAGAAGAACCTCGACGCCTACGCGCAGTGGGCCAAGACGCACAACAGCCTGTTGATCGTCAATTTCGACGAGGACAGCGGGACGTCGGTGAACCAGATCTTCACCACGTTCGTCGGTGCCCACGTGAAGCCGGGCAGCTACAGCGAATCCATCAACCACTACTCGATCCTCCGCACGATCGAGGCGGCGTTCGGCCTGCCGGGCATCGCCAACGCGGCGAACAAGCCGCCGATCACCAGCGTGTGGCAGTGATCGGGTGAACTCCGCGGGCGTGTCCTCTGTGGACGCGCCCGCGGGCGGCTTCCGTGGACGGCGAGGCAACCCACTGCGCCCCCGCGCGAGCCCCAGCGAAAGTGGCTTTCGCGACACGTCTCGGCCATGAGCACGGAGGCCTTCGCTCCGGAAATCTTCGCCTTACACCTCACTAGTTCTTCGGCTCCCCCGCAGGAAGGCACGACCGTGAACGCCCGCACCCGCGTCCTGATCGCCGTCACCGGAACACTCGCGCTGATCGCGGCCGCCGTGATCTACGTCGGGGTGGCGGGCGCGCGCAACCAGGACACCGCGTCGGCGGGCACCAGCGACGCCGTCAGCCTCGACGGCCCGCGGTTGCTGTTCCGCAGCACCGCCGACGCCGACCGCGGCCACGTGTCCAGTGTCAGCGCGGCCGACCCGGGCGGGGCACGTGCGGTGTCGACCGTGTCCTGCAGCCGGGTCCACGCGGCCGGCGGCACCGGGATCTGCCTGCGGCCGGAAACCGGGCTGACCACCTACCAGCTGGCCGTGCTCGATCGCCGTCTCGCGGTGACACAGGAGATCCCGCTGGTCGGGGTGCCCAACCGGGCGCGCGTCTCGGCCGACGGTCAGAGGCTGTCCTGGACGGTGTTCGTCACCGGCGACTCCTACAACGGCGGCCGGTTCTCCACCCGCGCCGGCACCCTCGACCTCACCACCGGCGAGGTCGAGGGCACGCTCGAAGAGTTCGCGGTGACCGTGGACGGCAAGCCGTACAAGGCGGCCGACGTCAACTTCTGGGGCGTCACCTTCACCCGGCAGCCGAACCGGTTCTACGCCACCATGTCGACCGGTTCCCACCGCTACCTCGTCGAGGGCGACTCGAAGGCCCGCACCGTGCGGACGTTGCGGGACAACGTCGAATGCCCGTCCCTCTCCCCCGACGAAACCCGCATCGCCCACAAGTCCGCCGTCGACGGCGACCCCGCGAAGGGCTGGCGGGTCTCGGTGCTCGACCTCGCGAGCGGCACGGTGACCCCGCTGGCCGAGACCCGGAGCGTTGACGACCAGCCGGCCTGGCTCGACGGCCGCACCGTCGCCTATGCCCTCCCGCGCACGCAAGGACACTCCGATGTCTGGGCCGTCCCCGCCAACGGGGCCGGCGCGCCCCGGCTGCTCATCCCGGAGGCGGAGTCGCCCGCCGCGCTGCCCTAGGCTGCCGCGTATGAGGGCCGCGCTGCTGATCGTCGACATGCAGGAAATGCTCGTTCCCCTGGTCTGGCGCGGCGAGGAGCTGGCGGTCCGGATCGCCGGGCTCGCCCGGCGGGCCCGTGAGAACGGCGTCCCGGTGATCGCGCTGCGGCAGATCGGCGCTCCCGGCACCGACTTCGATCCCTCGTCGCCGGGCACCCGGGTCAGCGCGCTGCTCGGTCTCGAGCCGGTCGACGTCGTGGTCGACAAGACCGCGACGGACTCCTTCTACCGCACCGGGCTGGCCGGTCTGCTGGTCGACCGGGGCGTCGACACCGTGGTGCTGACCGGGCTGGCCACCGACTACTGCGTCGACGCGACCGCCCGGGCCGCGCAGAGCCACGGGCTGGACGTCGTGCTGGTCGCCGACGGCCACGCGCCGTCCGCCGACGGAGACCCCACCACGGGACTGACGGCCGAACAGGTCATCGCCCGGCACAACCTGCTCCTGAGCACGGCGATCCATCCCGGCGGACGGGTGCGCGTCGTGCCGTCGGCGGAGGTCGGGTTCACCGGCTGAGCGAAGCAGGGAGTGCCCGATTCAGGTAATTCACGCGTTTTCGCGAGGGTCGTGAGTGGCAAAGAGGGTTAGAACGACACTTACCACTCACGACCCCAGCAGCCATCGGCCAGCCGGGAACCACGCTTCTCTACCTTGAAGCCGGCGTAGGGACCCCTCCGTAGGATCGGCCCGCCATGATCACGAACTTCCTGCTCGACCACTCCGCCCTCGTGCCGGTGGCGATCCTGCTGGTCGCGCTCGTCTGCGCCGTCCTGGGCCGCCTGTTCGCGAGCAGGCGCCGGATCCTCTGGGCACTCGCCGGAGTGTCGTTGCTCCCCGTCTTGGCACTGACCTTGGTGCCGACGGCGCACACGATCGACGGGATCCTGTGCACCGTCCAGTTCTCCGTGCCCACGCCGGGCGCGGTCGAACTCCTGGCCAACGTCGCGCTGTTCCTCCCGCCGGTCTGCTTCGCCGCGCTGGCGTCCCGGCGCCCGGTGACGATGCTCGCGGCGGGTTCGGCGCTGTCCGCCGTGATCGAGACGCTCCAGGCGCTCGTGCCCGCGATCGGCCGCGCCTGCGACACCAACGACTGGCTGATGAACACCATCGGCGCGGTACTCGGCGCCCTCCTCGCGGCGGGCACGGCGTGGCTGGTGGACCGCCGCGCTCAGTCGGGCAGCTCGACGGGCGCGATCTCGTCGTAGACGTCGCCCGGTCCCGGGTTCGCCGGGTCGGTCTCGCCACCGAAGTGGTGCAGGACGCCCCACACCGCGTTCAGCGCCGTCTGGACGGCGCCTTCGGCCCAGCCCGCCGTCCACGAGACGTCGTCGCCCGCCAGGAAGAGACCGCGGTGGCGCTCCTCCAGCCGGTCCTGCTTGAAGTGGGTGAACAGCCGGTGCTGATAGCGGTAGTGGCCGGGCAGGTTGGCCTTGAACGCGCCCATGAAATGCGGTTCGGCCTCCCAGGACACGGTCACCGGGTCGCCGATGATGTGCCGCCGGACGTCGACGCCGGGGTAGATCTCCCGCAGCGACTGCAGCATCACCTCGACCCGCTCGGAAACCGAGAGCGGCAGCCACTTCAGCGAATCGTCGGCCCAGGTGTAGGACAGGCAGATCACCGCGGGCGCGTCCGGGTCGTCGCCGAGCAGGTACGTGCCGCGCGGCATGCGGTCGGTGAGCGTCATGCTCATCGTGTCGCGGCCGGTCGCCGGGTCCTTGTCCAGCCAGAACGGCCGGTCGACCGGGACGAAGACCTTCGAGGACTCCATGTAGTGCGTGCGCTCGATCGCCGTCCAGTGGTCGATCGGGAACAGCGCCTCGTCGCAGGCGATCTTCGACAGCAGCATCCAGCTCTGCGCGGTGAACACCGCCGCCGGATAGGTACGGATGCGGCCCTCGGTGTCGGTCACGGTGATGTTGTTCGGCGCGGTGCGGTGCAACCTGGCGACGCCGGGGTTCGGGCTCCCGCCGTGCAGCGAGCTCAAACTCGTTCCCGCGGGCCAGAACGCGATGTCTTCGGGCGCGTGTTCCCACAACCGCAACGGAAGCCGCCTGCTGCCGCCGACGATGCTGCGGTGCTCGTCGTCGGCGCCGGTGTAGACCACCCGCAGGATCTCCAGGATCGAGTTGGGGAAGTCGGTGTCCCAGCCGCCGGTCCCGAAGCCGACCTGCCCGAAGATCTCACGGTCACGGAACGAGGCGAACGCGGGCGAGTCGCAGAGGAAGCCGTAGAAGGTCTGGTTGTCCAGGCGCGGCACGAGCTCGTTCCACAGCCGCTTGATCGTCTTCACGTCGCGTTCGCGGATCGCCATCTGCATCTCGGTGAACGCGGCCTGCTCGGACAGCGTGCTGTCCCAGGCGGCCGCGACCTTGCCGAAGACGGCGGGAAGGTCGTCCGCCGTGCGCGCGTAGTGGCTCTCCCCCTTGAGGTCGACGACGGTGCTCGGCGTGCCCTCCGCGAGCGGGTTCGGGAACGGTGTCGTCTCCAGGCCGACCTTGTCGATGTAGTGGAAGAGCGCGGTCGACGACGGCGGGAAGCGCATCGCGCCCATCTCCGCGACGACGTCGTCCGGGCAGCCGGGGAAGTTCACCGTGCGGAGGCGGCCACCGATCTCGGCGATCTCGTACACGACCGGGCGCAGGCCGAGTTTCATCAGCTCGTACGCGGTGACGATGCCGGAGAGGCCGCCGCCGATCACCGCCACCTCGGTGCCGTGGCGTTCGGCGGGGAGCGAGCCGAGTCCGGCGGGGTGGGCGAGGAAATCGTCGTAGGCGAACGGGAAATCGGGGCCGAACATGGTGATCGGGCGGCCCGCCGGTTCGTCGTGGTGGATCGCGGTCGGGAGGGCGGAGGTCATGCGGAAAGTCCTCGGTACAGCTCGGGCCGTCGGTCGGCGAGGTGGGTGTTCTCCAGACGCGACGCGACGAGCGCGTCACGGGGGACTTCGGCGCTGATCAGCGCCGGATCGGTGCCCGCGCGGGCGAGCACTTCGCCGGTCGGAGCGACGACGCAGGAGCGGCCGCAGTAGGTCAGCTCCTGTTCGGTGTCGCACCGGTTCGCGTAGGCGACGAACAGCTGGCTTTCGTAGGCGCGGGCGGGCACCAGCGTGTCGGCGACCAGTTCGTACGGGCTCATCAACGCGGTCGGCACCACGAGGAGTTCGGTCCCCGCCAGCGCGTGCGCCCGCACCAGTTCGGGGAACTCGACGTCGTAGCAGATCAGCAGGCCGATCCGCAGGCCGTCGAGTTCGGCCTGCACGACCGCCTCGGTACCCGGTTCGAACCAGTCACGGTCGATGTCGCCGAACAGATGTGTCTTGCGGTAGTTCGCCAGGCGCTGTCCGCCGGGGCCGATCAGCTGGACGCTGTTGTACACGCGGCCGTCCGCGGACTCGGGGTACCCGTAGGCCAGTGCGACACAGGTTTCCCTTGCCAGCGCGGACATCCGCTTCGCTGTCGGCCCGTCGGCCGGTTCGGCGAGCTCGCGGGAACGGGCGCCGATGTGATAGCCGGTGGTGCTCATCTCGGCGGCGATCACGAGATCGGCGCCCGACGCCGCGACGGCGGACGGCAGCTCGGCGTACGAGCCCTGATGGACGGCGACCTTCATACCGACGACGATATCCGCCGTTTCGATGCACCGATAAGGGATGATCGTTGCACAAAGTGTCGTCATACCATCGAATCAGTGCATTATTACGCAATCCAACGGCGATTTGTTGTCTGGATCACCCGCCGGGTGGCGGTTCCTCCGTGTGATCGTCCGCCCCAGCCGAGCGCCTCGGTGACCGCCTTCTCCGCGATGGCCGACATCGTCGACATGTGGCAGATCTCGACCGTGCAGAAGTAGCCGCTGAAGTCGACGAACCGCACGTTCGGCGGCAGATCCGGCAAAGCCTCGTACGGCGGCTGGCCTTCGCGACGAGATCGCGCGCTGATCAGGTCGATTTCCGGCCGTCGATGCTTTCCCGCAGGATGTCGGCGTGGCCGGCGTGCTGCGCGGTCTCGGCGATGACGTGAGTCAGCACGCGGCGCACGCTCCACACCGCGCCCGGCGGGTTCCAGGGTGCCTCCGGCAGTGGGTGCGTCGCGGAAAGGTCCGGAATGGACGAGACGATTTCGTTCGTCCGCGCGGCCACCTGCTCGTAGCGCGCGAGGATCCCCGCGAGCGTGTCGCCGGGCAGCATCCTGAAGTTGTTCTGGTGGTCGATCGCCCATTGCGGGAACTCGCGGGCGGTCCCGGAGCCGAGGTCGGCCCAGGTGACGCCTTCCGGCAGGTCGTAGGTCATCGCGGACGGGCCCTCGACCGCGAAGCGCAACCGCATCTCCTCGATCGAGGCGACGTGTTTGATCAGGCCGCCGAGGCTCAGTTCGCTGACCGTCGGACGCTCGTCGAGTTGCTCGTCCGTGAGCCCCTGGACGGTGGTGGTCAGCGCGGCGCGGACGGCGTCGAGGGCTTCGAGCAGGTCGGCGCGTTCGGCGTCGAGGATGGTGGCGGTCATCGGGCCCTCCGGGTTGTCGTTTTCTGGCACAAGACGACTCTCGCAGGGGTAGAGGACAGGTTGTGGCCTCTACTGGAGGCATCATGGAAAACATGCCGAAGACCTCCGCGCGCCTGTTGGCGATGCTGTCGTTGCTGCAGGCACGCCGCGACTGGCCGGGAGCGCTGCTGGCCGAGCGGCTGGACATCAGCCCGCGCACCGTACGGCGCGACGTCGACAGGCTGCGCGAACTCGGCTACCCCATCGCGACCATCAAGGGCCCCGACGGCGGCTACCGGCTCGACGCCGGGTCCGAACTGCCGCCCCTGCTCTTCGACGACGACCAGGCGGTCGCGCTGGCCGTCGCGCTTCAGATCGCCACCACCAGCGGCGCGGGGATCGAGGAAGCGGCGATGCGGGCGCTGCACACCGTCCGGCAGGTGATGCCCTCCCGGCTGCGGCGCCGGATCGACACCCTGCGGGTCACCGCCGTCGAATCGCCCGCGAGCCGGTCGGAACCCCGCGTCGACGGCGACGTCCTACTCGCGCTCGGCGCGGCCGTGCACGCCCGCGAGATCCTGCGGTTCGACTACGCGGACGCGCCGCGCCGGGCGGAACCGCATCACCTCGTCACCTGGCACGGCCGCTGGTACCTCGTCGCCTGGGACACCGATCGCGCGGACTGGCGCACCTTCCGGGCCGACCGGATCTCCCCGCGTACCCCCACCGGCCCGCGGTTCACGCCCCGTGGACTGCCCGCCCCCGATGTCGCCACCTTCGTCGCGAGCCGCTTCCGTGGTGCGTCCGAGTCCGGCGAATGGCCGTGCCGCGGGGAAGTCGTCCTCGACCTTCCCGTGGCCACGGTGTCCCACTACGTCCGCGACGGTGTCGTGGAAGAACTCGGGCCGGATCGGTGCCGTCTGACGCTGGGGTCGTGGTCGTGGGCCGGACTCGCGGCGAGTATCGGCCGGTTCGACGCCGACATCGAGGTCGTCGGGCCTCCTGAACTCAAGGAGGCCTTCGCCGTCCTGGCCCGCCGTTATGCGAAGGCCGCCCGTTGAGCACGGGGTACGACGCCGGGCTCGCCCAGGGTCTGGGGACGGTACCCGACGTCGCCTACCGCCCGGGGTCCGGAGGCGGTGCCCTCCGGTACCGGGACCGCCCGGGATCCCGGTCACCGAAGCTCGATGCTCCTCACGCCTTGTGGTGCACCTCCTGGAGGCCGTACACCGGCGTCGGGATGCCCTCGTAACGCGCTTTCAGTTGCAGCGCGAGGTAAAGCGAGTAGTGGCGCGACTGGTGCAGGTTCCCGCCGTGGAACCACAGGCCGTCCTTTTGCGTGGGCTTCCACATGTTGCGCTGCTCCCCCTCCCACGGGCCGGGGTCCTTCGTCGTCCCGGAGCCGAGGCCCCAGCATTTGCCGACGAGGTCCGCGGTCTCCTGCCCGACCAGATCGGCGACCCAGCCGTTCATCGAGCCGTAACCGGTGGCGTAGACGACGAGGTCCGCCTTCAGTTCCGTGCCGTCGGACAGCACCACCGCGTCCCGGGTCAGATGGTCGACCTGTCCGTGGGCCAGCTTGATCTTCCCGTCGGCGACCAGTTCCGACGCGCCCACGTCGATGTAGTAGCCGGAGCCGCGGCGCAGGTACTTCAGGAACAGGCCGGAGCCGTCGTCGCCCCAGTCGTGCTCGAACCCGGCCGCTTCCAGCCGCGCGTAGAAGTCCTTGTCCCGCTCGCGGATCGCGTCGTACACCGGGATCTGGAACTGCGGCATGATCCGGTACGGGATCGACGCGAAGATCATGTCCGCCTTGTCGGTGGTGATCCCCGACCGCACCGCGCGTTCCGAATAGAGGTCGCCGAGTCCCAGCTCCATCAACGAATCCGACTTCACGACATGTGTGGAGGACCGCTGCACCATGGTGACGTCCGCGCCGTGCTCCCACAGTGCCGCGCAGATGTCGTGCGCGGAGTTGTTGGAACCGACCACGACGGCCTTCTTGCCCCCGTAGGAATCCGGGCCGGGGTGCTGGGACGAATGGTGCTGATCGCCCTCGAAAACGTCCATCCCGGGAAACGACGGGAGATTCGGCTTGCCCGACATCCCGGTCGCGAACACGACGTGCCGTGGCGTGAGCACCAGTTCCTCACCCTCGCGGACCACGGTCACCAGCCACTGCCGCTTTTCCTCGTCCCAGGACGCCGAAGTGACCTCGGTGCTGGTCCAGTACGGCACCTCCATGAGCCGCGTGTACATCTCGAGCCAGTCGGCGATCTTGTCCTTGGGCGCGAACACCGGCCAGTTGTCCGGGAACGGCAGGTAAGGCAGGTGGTCGTACCAGACCGGGTCGTGCAGGCAGAGGTTCTTGTACCGCTTGCGCCACGAATCGCCCGGTCGTTCGTTGCGTTCCAGGACCAGCGTCGGGACGTCGAGCTGCCGCAGCCTGGCGCCGAGCGCGATCCCGCCCTGTCCGCCGCCGATGACGACGACGTACGGCTGCTGCTCGTAGCCGAGCCGGGTCTGTTCCTCCTCGCGCTTCTCGGCCCAGGACTTCCGCCCGCGTACGACGCCGTGCTCGACCCCCTTCGGCCGCTGCTCGTTGCGACGTTCCTCGAAACCCTTGAGCTCGCGCAGACTCGTCAGCAGCGTCCAGGCGCCTTCGTCCTTCAGCCTCAAGTGCCCCTTCGCGCGTCCAGTCGCGGTTTCGAATTCGAGCCACGCTTCGGTCACGCCGTCGGCTTCGGTCGGCGTCCCGGTCGTACGGAACCCGGACGGGTCGATCCGGTCGAGGCACGCGCCGAGCAGGCCGGCCACCTCGTCGCGCCCTTCGACCGTCTTGATCGTCCACGTGAAGGCGACCAGGTCACGCCAGTAATTGTCGACGGCGAACAGCGCGGCGGCGGCTTCGACATCGCGGGCGGCGAGGGCCGATTCGAATCGGCTCAACCAGGCGTCCACCCGAGCCTGCGGCGAGCCCGTCGCCTCGATCCGGTCCACCGTCTGGGTCATGGCCACTCCTGAACGTCGGCGATCGGCTGTTACCCCGATCACACGCCTCCGGTGGGTACGGGGGCAAAGGTTGCAGCGTGTTGCACCTCCGGCTCCTTGGCGCGCCTCGGCGGCCGGTCCTATGCTGGTCAGTCGACGCGATGGTGCGGAGGTGACCTGTGAGCTTGTACAGCTCGGTCCCGCCCGGCGTCGACCTGCCGATGCACGCCCGGGACCTGATCCGCATGCACGAAGCCGTGATCGGCGGCGGCCGCCCGCGGGTCCGGCCGCGGCCGCTGGTGTCGCGGTCGTGGTCACGAATGCTGAGCCTCGGGCTCGCCGCCGACGGGGTGAACACCCGGGATTCGGTCTCGTTCGACGAGGTCGCCCGCCGTCGCCGCGTCTCCCCGCTGCGGCTGGTGGTGGAGGACCTCGGTCAGGTGGTCGGCGCGACGGCCGACACCGCGAACATGCTGCTGGTGGTGACCGACGCCGACGGCATCATCCTCTGGCGGGTGGGTTCGTCCGCCGTGCGGCGCCGGGCCGACACCTTGGGCTTCACCGAAGGCGCCGTCTGGACCGAGACCAGGGTCGGCACCAACGCGATCGGCACCGCGCTCGCCGAGGCCGCGCCCGTGGAACTGCTCGCGGGGGAACACTTCGAACAAGGCCAGCATCCCTGGTACTGCACCGCCTCGCCGGTACACGATCCGCGCACCGGTGAACTGCTCGGCGTGATCGACGTCAGCGGTCCGGCGCTGACCCTGCATCCGGCGATCGGCGCGTTGGTGGAGACCGGGCGGCGCCTGGTCGAAGCCGAACTCTGGCGGCACCATCAGCAGGGTCTCGACCGGTTGCGCCGGACCGCCGAACCGGTGGTGACCGGCGTGGGCGGCCCGGTACTGCTGGTGGACGACGACGGCTGGGTGGCCCACTCCGCCGGGGTCGCCTCCGGCGCGCGAATCGCCGCGCCCGCGGAAGGACAGATCCTGGCCGTGCCGGGCCTCGGCGCCTGCCTGCCCGAACGGCTGGCCGAAGGCTGGCTCGTCCGCCCCGCCGACACCGCGCGCCGCGTCCGGCTGGATCTCGAACTCGGCCACGCGCCGATGCTGCGGATGGCGTCGGGCGACGTCGGCTGGGTCCGCACGGTGACGCCCCGGCACGCGGAGATCCTGGTGCACCTCAACACGGCGGGAACGGCCGGGCTTTCGGCCGAGGCGCTCAGCCGGGCGCTTTACGGCGACGCAGAACATCTCGTCACCGTCCGCGCCGAGGTCTCCCGGCTGCGACGGCTGCTCGGCGCCATTGTGGACACGCGGCCGTACCGGCTGGCCACCGGCGTCGCCCTGACGGTCCATAAAGGACTTGAAGTGAGCGGCTGAACCTCGCCCGGTTGCCGGAGGCGCGGGCCGGGTACTCCGCGCGAATGGAGATCTTGCTCGCCGGGGCAGGCATTCTGGCGTTGTGCGCCGCCGTGCTGCCGAACCTCTTGCACGAACGCGCGCTGTCGATGCCGCTGGTCCTTCTGATGGGCGGGCTCGTTTTCGGACTGCTCCCGTTCGGACACCCCTATGGCCAGGGTGTCCTCGATCCGCGGTCGCATGTGGGCGCCGTCGAAGTGATCACCGAGCTCGGTGTGCTCGTGTCGCTGGTCGGCGCGGGACTGAAATCCGACCGGTTGTTCGGCTGGCGGTCGTGGAGCTCGACATGGCGGCTGCTGGCGATCACTCTGCCGCTGTCGGTCGGCGCGGTCGCCCTGCTCGGCTGGTGGGCGCTCGCCCTGTCCCCCGCCGCCGCGCTGCTGCTGGGAGCCGTGCTGTCGCCGACCGACCCGGTGCTGGCGAGCGACGTCCAGGTGCCCGCGCCGCATACCGACGACGGGCGGGGCTCGGACAACGAAATCAGGTTCACGCTGACCTCGGAAGCCGGGCTGAACGACGGCCTGGCGATGCCGTTCGTGCTGCTGGCCCTCGTACTGGCCGGAACGGCGAGTACGTCCCCCGTGCCGTGGCTGCTGACCGAGGTCGTGATCCCGCTCGCGGTCGCCGTCCTGGTCGGCCTCGTCTGCGGCCGGTTGCTGTCCTGGCTGATGTTCCGGGTGCAGCATGACAGGCTGCGCCTGGGTGAATACTCCGACGGCCTGGTGGTGCTGGCCATCGCGTTCCTCCCCTTCGCGCTCTGCGAATGGCTGGGCGGCATCGGCTTCGTCGCGGTGTTCACCGCGGCCGCGACCATCCGCGCCAGCGAGCGGTCGCACGAGTACCACGGGGTGCTGCACGAATTCGGCGATCAGCTGGAACGGCTCTTCGTCGCGCTGGCCTTGCTCGGTCTCGGCGTCGCGATGGGCGACGGGCTGCTGGACGGGTTGAGACTCGTCGAAGTCCTGGTGGCGGTGGCGGCCGTGGGCATCGTTCGCCCGCTGTTCGGCGGGCTGGCCCTGCTCGGCGGCGGCGCCACCCGCCCGGCGGCGACGGCGATCGCGTTCTTCGGTATCCGCGGGATCGGCAGTCTCTACTACCTTTCCTACGCGCTGGGGCACGGCGATTTCCCGATGGCCGACTCGCTGTGGCGGGTCACGGCGCTGACGATCGCGGTTTCGGTGCTCGTGCACGGACTGCTGTCCGGTCCGGTGATGCGCAAGCTGGAGGACCGGGGAATGCAGAACTTCGAGAACGGCTGAGGCCGGCGTACGTGGCTGGGGTAGGCAGTCCGCTCGCGTGTCACCGATTCCGTCTGGGCAGCCGCTGCGTTGCGAAAGCCACTTTCGCAACCTTCAACGTTGCGAAAGTGGCTTTCGCAACACGCCACGTGGCCTCCCCCTCGATAACCCGAATCGCCACTTCCGAATCGCTGAACCGAGTCGGCCATTTCGCGTGACCAGACGGACGACACGCGTGATCCGACGGACGACACGTTCGTGGCCGGGCCTCGTCGCGTGTCAGAAAACGATCACGCTAGCGGTGCCATTCCCGGCCCTCCAGCCGGGCCTTGACCCGCTCCAGCGTGGCGGCGATATTGGCCCGGTTGGTCCCGGCTCGATCCGGCTCGCCGGTGATGAGGATGGCGATCGGGATGAACCACGGTGGCACCCGCAGCCAGTTCTTGACGACGAGACGGGTGCCGTCGCCGTCGGGGGCGATTTCGTACTCCCACCGGGAAATCGGCACGAAGAACGGCGTGCGCACCCGGTAGGCGAACCGGTGGCCGGGTTCGGCCTCGGTGATCTCGGCGTGGGTCACCCAGCGCCGCCACCCGTTGCGGTTGCTGCCGGCGAACCAGTTCCCCACGCGGGCCTCGGTCGCGCCGCGGATCCACCGGGCTTTGCGGAGTTCTTCGGTGCACTCCGACATCGCGACCGGATCACTGACCAGCCGGTATACCTGTTCGGGGGCGGTGTCGATCGTGACCTCCCCGGTCGCGATCGGTTCACTGTAGGTCAGGCTGTCCCTCGGCTTCGTCACCATCGCGCCTCCCAGTCGACTTCGCCAGCCCACCAGCACGAGCCCGTCCGGTCAAGACCGGCGGGGTGAGCACCGCACGGACGCGGAATCATCGTGCGCCGATGAGCGCCCGAGGAGCGCTTTGCTTCATCCGCGTATGAAGCCTGGCCGGTCGCCGCGCGGTCTCCTGTTCGTGATTCCCGACCGGGGGCGCGGAGGTCAGGTGGCGGGTTCCGCCGCGAAGGTGACCTGGAAGCCCAGCCCTCGGAGCAGCTGTGTGAGCATCGCCTTGGTGTTGGTCTTGGCGCGCTCGAGCAGGCCGGAGTGTTGCGCGGCTTCACCGATGCGTTTCTCCGCGGCGAGGTAGAACGGCCGCTGGTCCTGCACGGAAACCAGGGCGCCGAGCCGATCGAACAGGCCGCGCTCCTGGCCGAAGACGTAGCTCCGTTCGTTGTCCAGATTGGGTTTCGCCAGCTTCGGTTCGGGGAGCCGGACCTCGACCGATCGCCGGTCTTCGGACACGGTCAGCGAATTCTCCACCAGTGGCCCGAAGTCGACGTACGCGTCGACAGAGCCCGCCGCGACGAACAGGGTGCGTTCGCCGGCGATGCTCGCGGGTACCCACTGGACGTCCTTCTCGATGTCGACGATGACCTGGTAGTCGCCGACCGCGGCGTGATACTGGCTCAGATCCCGGACCGCCTGGAGCACCGCGGGTTGCGAACGGTCCACAGTGGACGTTCCGAACGGATTGAGCTTCGGCAGCAGCCCGGTGAGCTGCAATGCCGCCGCGACGATCAGGAGCCCGGCCAAGCCGAACACCCCGAGACGCACCCAGCGCTTTTTCACGCTCACCACCGCCTCTCCACGGCGGGGGGTACCCGGCGGACGCGGCCCCGAAGCATCACAACCGGTTTCCCCTACGTTCGGCGGAACCGGACTTCGCACTTGGAGTAGTTTGGCCGCATGCAGAACGTCTTGCCCGCGCCGGAGAAGACCGGGCTGAACATCTCGACGTTGCACTGGGCGGGTTTCCTTGGAATCGCCGTACTGGTGCTGGTCACGTCCGGGATCGGCCTGCCGTCGGTGCTGGTGGTGGCGCTGGGTGTCGCCGGGATGGCCACCCTCGTGCTGTCCTGGCTCGGCATCGGACGCCTCGCCGCCGGATTGCCCGAACGGCGGCTGTACTGGATCGCGGTCTCGTGGTGCGCGCCCCTGCTGGTCGCGCGCCCGCTGTTCAGCGGCGACATCAACAGCTATCTGGCGCAGGGCCTGATCGCGGCCAAGGGATTCGACACCTATCTCGTCGGGCCCGCCGAGGCGCTCGGCGCCGATTCGCCGGTGACGATGGCGGTCAGCCACTACTGGCGGGACACGCCCGCACCCTACGGTCCCGCGTTCGTCGCGCTGGCCCGCACGATCGCCCACGTCGCCGGGGACGCCTTCGTGCCGACGGTGCTGCTGCACCGGTTGCTGGGGCTGATCGGAATCGTGCTGATGGCGTGGGCGCTCCCCCGGCTCGCCCGCCGCGTCGGGGTCTCCCCGTCGATCGCGCTGTGGCTGGCCCTGCTCAACCCGCTGGTGCTGTGGCACGTCGTGGGGGGCGTGCACAATGACGGGCTCATGGTCGGCCTGATGGTCGCCGGGCTGGAACTCGTCCTCCTGGGCGCGGCGAAGACCGGTGTGGCCCGGCCCGCGCTGATCGCCGTCGGCGTGGTCGCGGTGAGCGCCGCCGCGAACATCAAGATCGTGGCGGTCGCCGGCCTGCTGTTCGTCGGCGTCGCTCTGTTCCGCCGGGCGACTCCCGCGGGCCGGGTGGCGGTGGCGCTCGGGCTGCCCGCCGGATTCGCCGCCGTCACGGTGGCGATCTCACTCGGCAGCGGGCTCGGTTTCGGCTGGGTCCGGGTGCTGTCCGGGGTTTCCGGCCAGGTCCACAGCTGGATGGCCCCCACCAACGAACTCGGCTTCCTCGTCGGCGGGGTGGGCAAGGTCTTCGGAGCCGACCTGACCGACGGCGCGATCAAGGTGTTCTCCCTGATCGGCGCGATCCTCGGCCTCGCCGTGGGCGCCAGGCTGCTTTGGCTCACCTATCGCGAGAAGCTGCACCCGCTCTACGCCGCGGGACTGACCTTCGCCGCGATGCTGGTCCTCGGGCCGGTCGTCCAGCCCTGGTATCTCTTGTGGACGGTCGCCCTGCTGGCCGTGAGCCTGACGACCGACCGCGGCCGTTGGATCCTCGCCGTCGTCAGCGCGGTGTTCGGTGTTCTTCTCCCGCCCGCGAACGGCGGCGCCGTCTCCCTGGCGCTGGGTTACTTGATCGCCGTCGTGCTCATCGGCGGCACTTTGTTCGTACTCAAGCGAAAGGGCCTCCTGCCGGAGATCAGGCTCCGCAAGAGCCGAACGTAAAGGCTCCATCGCGCCGGCTTCGCGACCGTGCCGGTGAGTTCACGCTCGGCACGGTCGAGGCAGTCTTCCAGCAACGCGTCGTGCATCGGCCGCCACAACAGCGGATAGGTGAACCATGCCGGGTGCCGAAGCCGCAGCACCATGAGGTGCACGAGTTCGGTCTCCCCGGTTTCCGTCGCGCGCAGGGTGAATTCGTGGAACCCGTCGAAGCCGCGGGGCGCGCTGAACCTGAACCGCACGGACCTTCCTGGCTCGTAGGACTCGACGTGATACCGCACCGGTCCGTGCCCGCCGTCGGCGCCCACCCCGAGTGGCCGGTCGAACCGCAACGGCGGCCACGCGTCGACGGGCCAGAGCCTGTCGCCGTCCGCGGACAGAGTGTCGATCAGCGCGCCGGCACGGTCCTGTGCCACGCCGACGATCCGGTGATGCCTGTTCCACACGCGCATCGCGCCTCCCAGTTCTAGAGACCTTCCCCTAAAACCATAGTAGAGGATAGTCTCTGAAAATGGGACGGCCACCGCGGCACACCGCCGATGACTTCCTCGACGCCGCCGTGCGGATCTTCGCCACCGAAGGGGCCGCCGGGGTGACCATGTCGGCCGTCGCCCGCCAGGTCGGCGCGCCGAGCGGGTCGATCTACCACCGCTTCCCCGGACGTCCGGCGCTGCTCGCCGCCGTCTGGTTTCGCACGGTGACCCGCTTCCAGCAGGGCTACCTCAAAGCACTCGAACAGGAACCGGTCATCGAAGCCGCCGTCGAGGCCGCCGCACAGGTCGTCCGCTGGTGCCGCGCCCATCCCGCCGAGGGGAAACTGCTCTACGGCGGCGACAGAGCGCTCGGCGTCGACGACTGGAGCGCCGAAGACCGCGCCCGCGTCGACGCCGCCAACCAGCGCCTCGACGCGGCGATCACCAAGGTCGTGCGACGGCTGCGTCCGCTGACCGGCCGGAGCACCGACGAACTGATGCTCGCCTTGGTGGACCTTCCCTACGCGGCGGTGAGGCGCCATCTCGACCGCGGTGAGGCGCCACCGCCGCGCACCGTCGACCTGGTGGCCAGGACCACGCGCACGCTGCTGGCGGGCTGAGCTCAGGCCCGGGTGGTGACCCTCGTCAAACCCGCGGGCACCCTGTGCGGCGGTGTGCCATCCTGGTCGTGGAACCTCGTGATCGAGGTCCCCGGACGAGTGGGTGCCGTACCCGGCCAGCGACAAGACGGCGCTCTGGGAGCGCGTCATGTCGTGGCTTGTCCTGATCGTTTCGGGTGTGCTGGAAGCCGTATGGGCCACCGCCCTCGGCAAATCCGAAGGGCTGTCCCGGCCGGTACCGTCGGTGATCTTCGGCGTGACGCTGGTCGCCAGCATGGTGGGCCTCGCGTACGCGATGAAGGATCTCCCCGTCGGCACCGCCTACGCGGTCTGGGTCGGCATCGGGGCTTCGCTCACCGTCGCCTACGGCATGTGGTCGGGGGCGGAAACCGTTTCGGTGGCCAGGATCCTGCTGATCGTGGGGATCGTGGCCTGTGTGGTGGGCCTCAAAATCCTGCACTGAGCCGTAACTCGCGTGATCAGGCACGTAACTCGCGTGATTGAAGGCGTAACTCGAGTGTGCGGCGTCTGATCACGTGAGTTACGCCTTCGATCACGCGAGTTACGCCGTGAAGAGGGACCGCCCCCGACGCACGGACGACGTCGGGGGCGGTCGGTCCGGGCGCACCCCTGCGTGTGGCCCGGACGGCTAGGCGGTCAGGCGCGCGCCCAAAGCGCTGGGACGTTCGGCGGCTCCCAACCTGCCTGAGCGGTGTGGCCCTGCAGGGCCCGGTAAGTGGCACCGCCGTAAGTCACCGTCGCGCCGACGGCGTAGGTGGTGCCTGCCGCCCAGGTTCCACCGGGCGGGTTGTTCGACGTCGTGGTGGTCGGCGTCGTGCTGGAGGGCGGGTTCGAACCCGAGGTCACCAGACGCAGGTTGTAGACGCTCAGGATCTCCGAGATCGGCTGGAAGTAGAACGTGCCGCCCGAGCTGCAGTTGCCGGAGCCACCGGAGGTGACGCCCTGCGCCTGGTCGCCCGCGAGCCACGAACCACCCGAGTCACCCGGCTCGGCGCAGGCGTTGGTCCGGGTGAGGCCGGAAACGGTGCCCTGCGGGTAGTTCACCGACGCGTTCTTCTGCTGGATGGTGCCGCAGTGCCAGCCCGTCGTGGAACCGGAACGGCAGACCGACGCGCCGATCGCGGCCTCCTGCGAACCCGCCACCGGCACGGTGCCCGGGTAGCGGTTCACCAGCGGACGCGGGGTGTTGCCCGCGTCCACGCGGACCCAGCCGTAGTCGTTACCGGGGAAGCTGGAACCGGCGACGCTCCCGCTCGGGTTCGAAGTCCGCGTCCCCGTGGTGCCGCAGTGTCCCGCGGTCACGAAGCCGCCTTCGACCGAGAAACCGATCGAGCACCGGCCCGAGCCGAAGGTGTAGGCGTTGCCGCCGATGACGTCGATCAGCGGAACCGGGCTTTCGGCGCTGGTCTCGACCCGCACCGCGTCGGCGCCCACGCCCGCCGCGGTGGCCCACGATTTCGCGGCCGCCTCGCCACCGGCGTTGGCCAGTACCACGATCGAGTTCGTGGTGGCGTCGACGTACCAGCCGGGCACGGTCTTCGGAGCGCTGGTTCCCTTGGCGTCCAACGACAGCTTCGCCGCGTCGAGCTGAGCCGCACTCCGCGCGACCGTCTTCGGGGCCGCGCCCGCCGCACGGACGACACCCTCCAGTGCCGCGTCGGTGACCGCGACGGTCAGCGTGGTCCCGGCCGCGTCCAGCCAGGATCCGGCGTAGGACGAGCCGAGCCGGGATTTGAGGTCGCTGTCGGCGCTGGCCGCCTTCTGCTCGCCGTCGAGGCGGGTCCTCGCCTGTTCCGGACTGATCTTCAGGTCTCGCGCCAAGGCGGCGACGATCTCCGACCGGACCTGCTCGGCGGCCGACACGTTCTGGCCGGCGCTGGCGCTCGGCGTCAGCGCGATGGCCGTGACCAGGCCCGCGCCGGTCAGAGCCGCCGCGGCGGCCGCTACGATCTTTCGGTTCATTTCAGGCGTTTCCTCACCGCGTTCCGGAAGAAGATCTCGTCCAGACCGTACGAGGCACCTGATGCAAATGGTACATACCATTTAGGTCATATCCACCCCAGTGGACTGGACCTATTGACCGCTTTCGCGCAGGTCAGCGCATCCCGGCGTCCGTGTAGTCCACGCCGTACCCCGGGTTCAACTCCAGATACTTCGAGTAGGTCGGCCGCCGGTCGATCAGTTCGCCGTACACCGCGCGGGACAGGGCGATCATCTCCGCGGCGAAGGGACCCATCTCCCCGCGCTCCGACCAGCCGACGAGGTTCCGCCAGCTCAGCGGATTCCCCGCGATCGGGACCGCGACGATGCCCGGGATCTCGTGGAACAGCGGCTGGCACAGCACCACCGCGTGTCCCGACTCGACCATCTCGATACACGTCAGCACATCGGTTTCGTACAACGAACGCGGTGTGAACCCCGATCTCGCGCAAGCGGAGGCGAAACAGTCGCCGAAACAGCCGTCACCCGGCGTCGCGCACCACCGTTCGTTCGCGAGCGCGCCGAGCTCGACCTCGGGCCGCTGCGCGCGCTCGTCCCGCGCCGACATCAGCACGAACACCGGATGATGCGCGAGCGTCCGCCAGCGGAGGCCGGGCTCCGGCGGCGGCGCGGCGTCACCGCAAACGCCGACGAAGGCGAAGTCCAGCGCGCCCTCGGCGGTCATGTCCGCGAGTTTGTTGGCCGACCACGACGTATGCGTGGCGACATGGATGTCGGGATGGGTGGTGCCGAGACGCTGCAGGAGCGCCCCCAGCATCGGCCCCGTCGCCGAGCCGAGCCGCAGGGTCACCGGCTCACCGGTACCGGCGTGCTGGGCGAGCCGCGCCGCCTCGTCGTGCAGCGACGACACGGCGGGGAGCACCATCTTCGCCCTGTCGAGGACGAGGAGGCCGAGCGCGGTCGGCCGGGTACCCGTGTGGTCGCGCAGGAACAGCTTCCCGCCGAGGGTCCGTTCGATGCGCTTCAGTTGTGCTGTCAGTGCAGGCTGCGCCATTCCGAGCGTGTTCGCCGCCTTGGTGATACTCCCGAGTTCGGCGATCGCGCACATGATGCGCAGGTGGCGCAGTTCCAGCTCCATCCCTCTACGTTAGTAGACATAACTGGACTGGACCAGACAAACGATTGAGCCAAATGGCTTCGTATCGCTTGGTTCGGCGATGCCATCGATGTCAGGAATCCAGGACACGCCAGGGCTCCGGCCGATACCGTGTCCACGGAACCGGCGACGAGGGGGTTCAGTGGCGGAGCGTGGACGGATCCGGCGATCGCTGGCGCGCGTGATCACCGACGACAACCTGGATCTGTACGTACTGGGCACCGTCGCACTGGCGTTCACCGTCCTCGGCGCGACCGGGATCTCGGACGTCAAAACGCTTTCGTCCGTGGTGACGGCGTTGCTGGCCCTGCTCGCCTTCTCCCAGATCCGCTCGCGGCGGCTGACCGAACAGGTCCGCGACTCCAACCGGGGTGGCCCGGCGTCGTTCTTCGAACCGGAATTCCCCGCTGATCTCATCTCCCGGCGTGCGGCGGCGTTCGACATCCTGCTCGTCGGCCATTCGATGACCCGGACCGTGCAGGGGATGCGCAGTGACATCCGGTCGATCCTCGAATCGGACGGACGGATCCGGGTGCTGGTGCTGGATCCGACCGACGAAGAGCTCGTCGCCATCGCCGATCGCCGGATCTCCCAGGGTCTCGGACAGGGGCGGCTGCGGCAACGGATCCTGGCGACCCTGGACGAGCTGACGTCCTTGAAGAGCAGGACCGGCGGCAGGCTGGAGATCCGGGTGTCGTCGCGGATCCCGTCCGCGGGTTTCAACTGTCTCGACGTCTCCGGCAAACGGGGCCTGATCTGCGTGCAGCACTACGAATACCGGCCGAGTGGTGAGGCCGCGCCGGTGTTCACAGTGGAACCGAAGGACGCTCCCTGGTACCGGCACTTCGCCGGCGAGGCGGAACGGCTGTGGGAGGACGGCACACCCTGGCCGCTGTCCCCCGCGGACCAGGTCGCGCGGGCGCGCCGCCCGGTGTTCAGCGAGGACTTCGGCCCCGCCCTCGCCGAGGCGATCGACGGCACGAGCGAACTCCTGATCACCGGGATGGCCCGCAACACCCTGGTGAACAACGGTTACGGCCAACTCGAAGAACGGTTGCGGGCCGGCGCCAAGATCCGGTTCGTGCTGATCGACCCGCATTCGCCCGCGATCGGCACAGCGGCCTCCCGGTACTACGCCGTGCAGTCTCCGGAAAGCGCGCGAGAGCGGGTCCTCCACACGCTGCGGGTGCTGGCCGAACTGAAACGCTCGACCGGTGGCGACCTCACGGTCCGGCTCGTCGCGCACCCCGTCGCCACGGGAGCGATCGTCACCGGCACCGCGCTGTTCGCCGAGTACTACACCTACCAGGCCGCGGGTGAGCCGAAGTTCGTGCTGCAGCCCGCGGACGGCGCGGCGTACCGGACCTTCCTCGGCGAGGCGGAGGCGTTGTGGACCAGTGCCGCGCCGTACGACCTGACCGTGGACGACGTGGAGACGGCGGGCGGCTGAGCCGATAACGGTTCGGAAACGACGCCCGCTCCCCCCGATTCCACTCTCCTAGAGTGCCTTCTTTCGCGCCCAGGGGAGGGTTCGTGCACATCCACGCCAGACGCCGTTCCATCAGCTTCAGCGGCCGGACGGTCACGATCAAGGCCGCGGTCAAAGGACTCAACTACAAGAAGCACACGTTCACCGTCGAGAAGATCAGCGGTATCAAGAACATCCCGCCGACGGCGTTCAAACCGGGAATGCTCGTCTTCGAAGTGAACGGGGCGTCCAAGACGATCGTCGAAGACGTGCCCATGTACGCCGACAAGGTCGACATGAACACCTTCACCTACGGCGGCATGAATTCCAAGCACGTGAAAGAGCTGGAGGCGGCCATCCGGAAGGCGATGAACGGCTGACCAGCGGGATCAGTGTCTCTTCGACTTGCGGTTCAGGAACGCCGAGGCCCCGACACCGTGCGCGGCGACGCTCAGCAGCACGGTCACCGCCATGACGCTCAACGCGACGTCCGCCGCGTCCCCGTCGAGTGAGTTGAAGGCGAGCAGGCCGAACACGATCGACGCCGCGCCACGCGGGGCCAGCAGGCCGATGGTCAGCCGGTCCCGCCACCGGAAGTCCGTCCGCAGCAAGGTGAGCAGCACCGGGATCAGCCGCGCGACGGTCAGTGCCACGACACTGACGAGCACGATGCCCCAGGTGAGGCCGAAGGACAGCACCAGCACCGCGGTACTGCCGAAGACGAACCACATCAGCAGCCCGCACAGCGAACTGACGTCCTCAGCGAGCCCGACTTCGTCTTCGCCGGGGTGCCGCGCGGTCTTGTAGGCGATCCCGCAGATGAACGCGGCGACGAAGCCGTTACCACCGATCGCGACGGCGGCGGTGTAGGTCAGCAGCGGCAGGGCGACCGCCGCGACCCGCGCGGAATGCCGGGTCGACCAGCCGTGCTTGGCCGTCACGTTCATCGCCACCGCGGCCACCGCACCGATGACGGAGCCCGCCAGCACGGCCAGCAACGCCGCCGGGATCGCGGTCTGCAACGCCTCGCCCGGCGTGTTCGCCTGGTGGTGGCTCCCCGCGAGGGTGAGCGCGAAGATGAACACCGGGGCGACGACGCCGTCGTTGTAGCCGCTCTCGACGTTCAGCAAATGCCGCACGCGTTCGGGCACCCGGACGTCGTGCACCACGGACGTCGCCGGCGCGAAGTCCGTCGGGGCGATGACGCAGGCGATCAACAGGACCGCGGCCCAGCCGAGGCCCGGCAGCGCCAGCAGGCCGACACCCATGACGATCAGGATGGTCAGCGGCAGCGCGATCAGCAGCAGGCGCACCGCGGTCTTGGCGTCGTGGCCGAGATAGCCGCCCTTGACCGCGGTGGCGTCCACGAACAGCAGCAGCGCGAGGATCAGTTCCGCCGCGTTGAGCGCGATCTCGGTGTTGAGCCCGTTGCCGAGATCGTTGCGGGTGCTGAACCCGATCGCCAGCCCGGCCGCGACCATCGCCATCGGCGCGGTGATCTGCCACCGCTCCAGCCGCGCCGCCGTCATCGTCCAAGCCAGCACGACGACCGCGCCGACGAGCACGCTCTGGATCATCTCCCCGTCCCTCGTTCCCGGTGGACTCCCCTGCCACCGGGAACGAGCTTAGAGGCCGGACCGAGTGCGGCGGTCCACAAAGGAACGTCGATCACACCACCGCGCCGTTGTCGTCCCGCTGTCGTGCGGGCGACGCCTTCCGGACGGGACGTCCGGCGCCGGGCCACCGCTTGTCGAGCAGGATCGCGACGGGACCGGCAGTGGCCACTGTGGACACTGTGCCCGCGACGAGACCGAGCAGGAGCGCGAGGGCGAAGTCGGCCAGCGAGCCGTCCCCGAGGAACAGCAGGGCCCCGAGGACGAACAGCACCCCGATCCCGGTGTTGATCGTCCTCGGCAGCGTCTGCAGGACCGCCGTGCCGACGACCCGCGAGAACGGCTCTTTGCGGCGTTGCCCCCGTACCTCCCGCACCCGGTCGAAGACCACCACCGAGTCGTTGACCGAGTAGCCGATCACCGTCAGCAGCGCGGCGAGGAAGACACCGTCCATGGACTTGCCCAGCCAGGCGAAGATCCCGAGGATGATCAGGACGTCCTGCGCGAGCGCGGCCACCGTGGCCACACCGAGCCGCCAGTCGAACCGCACCGCCAGGTAGATCAGCTGCGCCAGCACCGCGAGGCCGAGCGCGAGCACCGCCTTGGTGCGCAGTTCGGCGCCGAGGCTCGGGCCGATCTGCTCGTCGCGGATCTCGGTCGCGTCGCCCGCGACCCCGGCGACGGCGGTCCGGATCCGTTCGGTGGCGTCCTCGTCGATCGGTTCGGTGCGGACGGAGATGCCCTTTTCCCCGGACGTCTGCACGACGGCGCGAGGGAATCCGGCTTCGGAGACCGCGTCCCGGACCCGCTCGACGTCGGCGGGCGCCGAGGTGCTGTATTCGATGACCCTGCCGCCGGTGAACTCGACGCCGAGGTTCGGGCCTGCCACGAACAGTCCCGCGATCGCGGCGATGACGACCGCGCCCGCGACCATCAGCCAGCGGCGGGGTTTCCCGAGGAATCCCGGATCACGGCGGTTCACCCACCGCCGGACCCGGCCCTCGTGGGTGAGCCCGGACAGCCGCGGTTTGCGCGCGACCACGCCTCGCATCGTGAGGTGCAGCAGCCAACGCGTGAGCACGAGCGAGATGAACAACGCCACGACGACGCCGATGGACAGCGTCACCCCGAATCCGCGCACCGGGCCGGACGCCAGCCAGAACAGCAGCCCCGCGGCGAGCAGGGTGGTCACGTTCGAGTCGACGATCGCCGACAACGCGCCACTGAACCCGCGGCTGACCGACCGCGGCAGCGAACCTCCCTGTTTGACGGAGTGTTCTTCTCTCGCCCTTTCGAAGACGAGCACGGTCGCGTCGACGGCCATGCCGATCGCCAGGACGAAGCCGGCGAGGCCCGGCAAGGTCAGTGTCGCGCCGACGGCGAGCAGCGCGGCATAGGACACGGCGGCGTACGCCACGAGTGCGCCGACGGCGATCAGCCCGGCCAGGCGATACACCGCGAGCAGGAAAAGCGCGGTCAGTGCCAGGCCGATCACGGCGGCACGGGCGCTGGCGTCGATGGCCGCCGCGCCGAGGGTGGGCCCGACGGTCCGCTGCTCGATGATCTCGACCGGTGTCGGCAGCGCGCCGGCGTTGATCAGCAGCGCCAGATCCTTGGCTTCGGCCGGCGAGAACCGCCCGGTGATCTGCGTGCTCCCGCCGACGATCCCGACCCCGCAGGCGACCTGTGGGCTCACCTGCGGCGACGAGATCACCTTGTCGTCGAGCGCGATCGCCACCCGCCTCGCCGGATCACCCGGCGGTGAGCAGGCGGCCTGCCCGGTCAGCCGCTCCCAGGCACGGCCGGCGTCGCCTTTGAAGTCGACGGAGACGAGCCAGCCGCCGCCTTGGGAATCGACCGACGAGAGTGCCTCGTCGACGCCTTCGCCGGTCAGCGCGGCGGGCCCCAGCGTGATCGGCTGCCCGCTCTCGTCGTTGAGGACACGGGAGTCGCCTGAAGCGGTGGCGAGCACGGGATGGAAGGACAGCTGCGCGGTGCGGCCGATCACCTCGACGGCCTCACGCGGATCCCGCACGCCGGGCAGTTCGACGATGATCCGGTTGTCACCGGAGCGGGCGAGCATCGGCTCGGCGACACCGAGCGCGTCGACCCGGCGGCGCAGCACCTCGAGTGTCCGGTCGGTGGTCTGGGCGTCGGCGGTGACGGTGGGCGAATCCTTGGTCTCCAGCACGATCTGCGTGCCACCACGCAGATCGAGCCCCAGGCGCGGGGCGGTGGTCAGCAACAGGTACACGGTCGCGGCGAGGACGACCAGCGAGACGACGGCTCGCCCGGTCATGCCTCGCCGCGCGGTTTCGCGCGGCACGAAGTCTTCTCCTCAAGGGTTTCCCGGTTCGGGCACGCGGACGCGCGCCCGTCAGCGTCAGACGGCTGCCGGGAAAGGAGGAGCGCGATCCCCCAGCGCGAGGCGGTTCGCCGCGCGTGAAGGAGGGGTGACGTCGTCGTGGAGTTCGCTGAGGCGGAGCAGCGTCGTGGACGCCGGTCCGTGCGGGACGGTGCCGAAGAGAGGCAGGTCACCGTGACCGTGCACACCCAGGAGCGCGGGTTCGGCGGCCAGCCTGCCCGCGGCGCGCACCGGATTGACGGCCTTGGAGGCCGAGGAGTCGACCGTCGTGCTCGCCCCGTGCGGCTCGTCCGCCGAAGCGAAACCGCCCGTATGGAGCGCGAGGAACAGGCCGAGCGCGGTCAGTACGGCGGCGAGCAGCGCCGGCACGGCCTGCCTGGCCGTCCGGTACCTCCAGCTCTCCACCCTCATCGACACACTCCCGGGTCTCGCCGACACCCTACTGGGATCCGGCCCGCCGCCACAGGCGCGTGATCCCGGCGCGGACGCGGTCCTCCCCCAGCTCCGGCAGCAACGCGGTCAGATGTTCGGCCGCGAGCGGGGCCAGCAGGGCGTGCGCGGCGTGCTCGGGGTCGGGCGTGCCGTCGAGCAGGAGCGCGACGTGCCGGTGCCAGAACCGGTAGGCCCCGATGCGGTAGCGCGCCCCGGGCGCGGCGGTCTCCGACATCCGCACCAGTGGCAGGTGTTCGAGCACGTAATCGACGTACGCGTCGGCGAAGGCGACGAGCCGTTCGACCGGCGAAGCTCCGGGGCCCAGCGGGGGCGGGCCGTGCAGGATCCCTTCCTGGAGCCGTCGTTCCCGCGCGTCCAGCAGGGCGACGGCCAGCCCCGCCTTGTCCCCGAAGCGGCGGAAGAGCGTGCCCTTGCCCACGCCGGCGGCCGCCGCCACCTGATCCATCGACACCGCTTCGACGCCGTGCTCGGCGAACAGCGCCGCCGCCGCGTCCAGGATCGCGGCCCGATTGCGGGCGGCGTCGGCGCGCTCCTTGAGCGGCGGCGTACACAGGAATTCCAGGGAGGTTGCAGAAGCGGACTGCGGTCCGTTATGGTCGCGAGGCACATCCGGACTATAGTCCGATTAACTGGAGGTAGCGACATGACCGCACTCGTCACCCGTGATGATTTGAAGGCCGCGATCGACGCGAAGACCGTGACGGTGGTCGACACACTGGGTGGCGAGTACTACGCCAAGCAGCATCTGCCCGGCGCCGTTCCCCTGGTCCTCGCCGACGTCGACGCGCACGCCGCGACCGTGCTGCTCGATCGCGGCGCCGCCATCGTCACTTACTGCTCGAACCCCGGCTGCCCGAACAGCGGCCAGGTCGCCGACCGGCTCACCGCCCTCGGCTACACCGACGTCCGCAAGTACCGGGAGGGTATCGAGGACTGGGCGGGCGCGGGCCTGCCCCTCGAGTCTCAGTCCTGAGGAAGGACCCGCTTCCGCAGGATGGGGACCCCGTCGCCGTCGAGTTCGGCGAGGTGGGCCGCCCGTCCGGTCATGGCCATGATCAGCGCCAAGGTCGTGCCCGAGACGAGCGGTCCGGTCCCGGTGGCGAAGGGGCCATCGGTGGCTCGCAGCCGGAGCCCGCCGATGCGTCCCTTCGCCACCACCACCATGTCCGAGCCTCGGTAGTACCCGGCCAGCGCGGTGAGGACGTCGACCGGGTGATCGCGGCGGATGCCGAGCGGGTGGCGGATGTCCTCGCCGTGCACGATCGTCTCGCCGAGCATCGCCATCTTCGGCAGGGGCGGTTTCGTCGTACTGGTGACGACGCCGCGGAACCGCTCCAGTGTCTCGGCGCCGTCGTCCCCCAGCTGCTCGGCCAGCCGCATGGCGACCTGCTTGTCGAAATCCCACCGGCAGCGGACCACACCGGCCATCCACCGCAGCGGGGTGAGGCTCGCGGCCGAGGTCAGATGCGCGAGCACCTCGCGTACCGTCAGCCCCTCGCACAGCGACGGTGTTCTCCATTGCTCCTCGGTGAGCTCCGCGAGGTCGTTGGCCAGTGCTGCCCGCTCGGCGTGGATCAGCGGCCAGAGCTCGGTCTTCGTTCCTGAATTCGGCATCCGGAGTCCCTCCAGTAGTCGTCGTCGAAGGTGAGACTCCCGGCGCGGCCCGGAATCATCGGTACCTTGGAGACGATTTCCTCAGTGGACGAGAGAAGGGGACCGATGATCCAGCGCTGGAATCCGGAGACCGTGGCGGCGCCGATCGGCCCGTACAGCCATCTGGTCCGCGTCCCCGCCGATCACGAACTCGTCGTCGTGTCCGGCCAGATCGGCGTCGGGCCGGACGGCGAACTCGCCGGACCCGACGCCGAATCCCAGACCCGGGCGTTGCTCGCCAACCTCGAACGGCTGCTCGAAGCCGCGGGCGGCGGACCGGAACACCTGGTCAAGGTGTTCAGCATGCTTTCCGGCACCGAGCACCTCGCCGGGTTCCGCACGGCGATGCGCGAGACCTTCACCCGCTGGTATCCGGAAGCGGACTGGCCTGCCCAGTCGCTGATCGTGGTGGCGGCGCTGGCGAAGCCGGAGCTGGTCGTCGAGGTCGAAGCGCTGATCGCGGTACCGAAGACCGCGTGACGGTCGCACTGGGGTCGTGAGTGGTAATGGTCGTTCTAACGCTCTTTATCACTCACGACCCCGGCGCGACTCGCCCGGATCACCAGCGTGCCTAGGACTCTCGGCGCCTCCGTCCGGCGAGGAGCAGCAGCGCGCCGATGGCCAGCATGCCCAGCGCCAGCACCGTCATCGTCTTCACCGGTGAGCCGGTCACGGCCAGTCCGGGCGGACGCGGGGTCGTCGGCGGCTGCGGGTTCGGCTTCTCCGGCGGCTGCGGCGTCGGCGGCTCCGGTGGCACCCGGGTGTCGGTGCCGCAGTCGGGGTTCGCCGAACCCGGCGGACAGTTGCCGCCAGGGGTGTCCGACGTGACGACGTTGCGGAGGCGGTGGTCACCGGTCGCCGGCTTCCGCACGGTGACGGCGTAGGTGACGGTGGCCTTCTCCCCCGGCTTGAGCACGCCCTTCCAGGTCAGCTTGGGCGCGGAGTAGGTGACCGCTCCCGTACTGGCCTTCGCCGTGCCGTCGAAGGTGGCGTCGTCCAGCACCTGGGTCAGATCGTCGGTGAACGTCGCGTCGTCCACTGTGGCCTGCCCGGTGTTCACCACCGTGACGGTGTACGTCACGACCTCGCCCGGTTTCGCCTCCGCCTTGTCGACGGTCTTCTTGATCTTCAGGCTGGACAGCGGCGTCGTCGTCCCGCACTTCGGGTCCTTGCTGCCCGGCGGGCAGTTGCCACCCGGAGTGTCGGTGGTGATGACGTTGGTCAGCTTGCCGTCGCCGTCGGTCTTGGTCACCTTGACGCTGTACGTGACCGTCGCCGTCTGCCCGACCTCCAGGTCGCCGGTCCAGGTCAGCTCCGGTTCCTCGTAGGTCACCGAACCGATCGTCGCCGTACCGTCCTTCTGGAACACCGCGTCGTCGAGCACCTCGGTGAGGTCGTCGGTGAACGTCGCGCCGGTCAGCTTCGTCTTGCCGGTGTTGCGCACGGTCACCGTGTACTTCACGACGTCGCCCGGGTTCGCCGTGGCCTTGTCCGCCTTCTTCTCCAGCGAGATGCCGGGAACGGGAGTGACGGTCGAGCACGCCGGGTCGTCGGACTGCGGCGGGCAGGTGCCCGGGGTGTTGGTGCTGACGGTGTTCCGCAGTTCGTGATCGCCGGTCACGGGATTCTTCACCTTCACCGAATACTTCAGCGTGGTCGAAGCACCCACCGGGAGATCGCCCGCCCACACCAGGTTCGGCGCGGTGAAGGCGAACGTCCCGGCGACCGGGACGGCCGTGGCGTCATCAGCGTAGTCGGCGTCGTCGAGCACCTCGGACAGGTCGTCCGTGACCCGTGCGGCATCCTCGCCGACCAGGTCGACTTTGCCGGTGTTGGTGACCGTGACCGTATAGGTGACGACGTCACCCGGATTCGCGGTCTGCTTGTCCGCCGTCTTCTTGACCGTCAGTTCTCGCGACGGCACGTCCGCGACGCAGTTCGGGTCGGTCGAATCCGGCGGGCAGTTGTTGCCCGGGGTGTCCGAAGTGACCACATTGGACAGTTTCTTGTCACCGGGGTTCGGGTTCTTGATCTTGACCGTGTACGTGACGGTCGAGGTCTGCCCGATCTCCAGCGAACCGGTCCACGTCAGCTTCGGCGCCGCGTACGTGACGCCGCCGATGGTCGCCGCGCCGTCGTTCTGGTAGTCGGCGTCGTCCAGGACTTCGGTCATGTCGTCGGTGAAGGTGGCCGCGTCCTGCTTGGTCTGCCCGGTGTTGGTGACGGTGATCGTGTACTTCACCGTGTCTCCGGGTTCGACCGACTTCTTGTCGGCGGTCTTCTTGATGAGCAGTCCGGAGATCGGGGTGGTCGTGCCACAAGCCGGATCGGTCGAGCCCGGCGGGCAGTTCCCGCCCGGGGTCTCGGACGTGACCGCGTTGACGAGCTTCTTGTCGCCGTCGCCCGGATTCTTCACCTGGACCGAGTAGGTGACGGTCGAGGTCTGCCCGATCTCCAGCGAGCCGGTCCACGTCAGCTTCGGCGTCGCGTAGGTGACACCACCGATCGTCGCCGCACCGTCGTTCCGGTAGACGGCGTCGTCGAGCACCTGGGTCAGGTCGTCGGTGAAGGTGGCGTCGGTCAGCTTCGTCTGACCGGTGTTCTTGACCGTGACCGTGTACTTCACGATGTCGCCTGGGTTGGCCGACTGCTTGTCGACGGTCTTCTCGATCTCCAGGCCCGACACCGGGGTTTCCGTGCCGCAGTCCGGATCCGTGGATCCCGGCGGGCAGTTCCCGCCCGGCGTCTCCGAGGTCACCACGTTCTTGAGCCGGTTGTCGCCGGTGTCCGGGTTCTTGACCTTGACCGTGTACGTGACCGTCGCCGTTTCGCCGACGCCGAGGTCGCCGGTCCACATCAGCCTCGGCGCCGCATACGTGACACCACCGACCGTCGCCGCACCGTCGTTCCGGTAGTCGGCGTCATCGAGAACCTGCGTGAGGTCGTCGGTGAACGTCGCACCCGTCAGCTTCGTCTGGCCGGTGTTGGTGACAGTCACCGTGTACTTCACGACATCGCCCGGATTCGCCGACTGCTTGTCCACAGTCTTCTCGATCAGCAGACCCGACACCGGTGTCGTCGTGCCGCACTTCGGATCCGTCGAACCCGGCGGGCAATTCCCACCCGGAGTCTCCGACGTGACCGTGTTGATGAGTTTCTTGTCGCCCGGGGCGGGATTCTTGACCTTCACCGTGTACGTCACGACCGACGTGGCACCGATTTCGAGGTCGCCGGTCCAGGTCAGCTTCGGCGCCGCATACGACACATCACCGACCGTCGCCGCGCCATCATTCTGATAGGCGGCGTCATCGAGAACCTGCGTCAGATCATCGGTGAACGTCGCACCGGAAAGCTTCGTCCGCCCCGTGTTCTTGACCGTCACCGTGTACTTCACGACATCGCCTGGGTTGGCCGACTGCTTGTCCACGGTCTTCTCGATCACCACACCCGACACCGGCGTCGTGGTCCCGCACTTCGGATCCGTCGAACCCGGCGGACAATTCCCACCCGGAGTCTCCGACGACACCACGTTCTTGAGCACGTTGTCGCCCGTGTTCGGACTCTTGACCTTCACCGTGTACGTCACGACCGACGTGGCACCGATTTCGAGGTCGCCGGTCCAGGTCAGCTTCGGCGCCGCATACGTGACACCGCCGATCGTCGCCGCGCCATCGTTCTGATAGGCGGCGTCATCGAGCACCTGCGTCAGATCATCGGTGAACGTCGCACCGGTCAGCATGGTCTGGCCGGTGTTCTTGACCGTCACCGTGTACTTCACGACATCGCCCGGGTCGGCCGACTGCTTGTCGACCGACTTCTCGATCGTCAGTCCCGACACCGGCGTCGTGGTCCCGCACTTCGGGTCGGTCGAGCCCGGCGGGCAGTTTCCGCCCGGCGTCTCCGAGGTGACCACATTGGACAGTTTCTTGTCGCCGGTGTTCGGGTTCTTGACCTTCACGGTGTACGTGACCGTCGCCGTGGCACCGACTTCCAGATCACCCGTCCACGTCAACTTCGGCGCCGCATACGTGACACCGCCGATCGTCGCCGCGCCATCGTTCTGATAGGCGGCGTCATCGAGCACCTGCGTCAAATCATCGGTGAAGGTGGCGCCGGTCAGCTTCGTCCGTCCCGTGTTCCGCACCGTCACCGTGTACTTGACGACATCGCCCGGATTCGCCGACTGCTTGTCCGCAGTCTTCTCGATCACCAGACCCGACACCGGCGTCGTGGTCCCGCACTTCGGATCCGTCGAACCCGGCGGACAATTCCCACCCGGAGTCTCCGACGACACCGCGTTCTTGAGCACGTTGTCGCCCGTGTTCGGACTCTTGACCTTGACCGTGTACGTGACCGTCGCCGTGGCACCGACTTCCAGATCACCTGTCCACGTCAACTCCGGCGCCGCATACGACACATCACCGACCGTCGCCGCGCCATCATTCTGATAGGCGGCGTCATCGAGAACCTGCGTCAGATCATCGGTGAACGTCGCACCGGAAATCTTCGTCTGCCCCGTGTTCCGCACCGTCACCGTGTACTTCACGACATCACCGGGGTTCGCCGACTGCTTGTCGACCGACTTCTCGATCAACAGACCCGACACCGGCGTCGTCGTGCCACACTTCGGATCCGTCGAACCCGGCGGACAATTCCCACCCGGAGTCTCCGACGACACCACGTTCTTCAGCCGATTGTCACCGGTGTCCGGGCTCTTGACCTTGACCGTGTACGTGAACTCGGCGCTCTCCCCCGCGGCGAGCGTGCCCGTCCAGGTCAGCTTCGGTTCCACATAGGACACTGCACCGGGCTTCGCGGTGGCGTCGTTCTGATAGACCGCGTCGTCCAGCACCCCGGTCAGATCGTCGACGACCTTGAGGTCCGCCGCGGTGACCTTTCCGGTGTTGGCGACGGTGACCTTGTAGCGCACGACGTCACCGGGGTTCGCGGATTCCTTGTCCGCGGTCTTCGTCACCGTGTACGACGGCGACGGCACCTTGGTCTTCGCGCACGCGGCGGCGGGATCGTCCGGGCAGCGGTTGTCCGGCGGGACGACCGGCGGCGGCCCGATCGGGACGTTCGCGCGGTTCACCAGCTCCTTGCCGATGGCGGCCTCTTCGACCTTCACGCGCACGGTCAGCGTGGCCGTCTCTCCGACGGCGAGGCCGTTCACGGCCCACTCGATCGGGCCGGTACCGGACGCGGTGCCCTTCGACGGACTGGACGAAACGTAGGTCGTTCCCGGTGGCAAGGTGTCGCGCACCGTGAACGCGGGCACGGGGATCACCCCGGTGTTCCGGACGGCCACCTGGTAGGTCAGGGTGTCGCCCGGGATCGCCTCGGCGAGGTCGACCGTCTTCGTCAGCTGGTATCCGGGCGAGGTGACCGTGTTCCGCACCGTGTTCGACGTGCGTTCCTGCGGCCGTCCGGTGTCCTCGCCGCGGAAGGTCAGCTTGGCGGTGTTGTCGAGTTTGGTGCCGTCCGGCACCGAGGCACCGACCTTGACCTTGAAGTCGACCTTCTGCGCTTGCCCCGGCCTCAGGTTCCGCAGGTTGCAGGTGACCAACTGGCCGGCCGCCGAACAGTTCGGATTGGATCCGGCCACGAACGTGACGCCGTCGGGCAGGATGTCGGTGAGCACGACGTTCGTCGCGGTGTCGAGGTCGGTGACACTGCCGTCGGCGTGCCGGTTGGCGACGTTGAAGCTGTAGGTGACTTCGCCGCCCTTGGTGACGTAGCCCGGCGGGTTGTCGTCGGTGTTGCCGATCGGGTCGTTGGCCTTGGTGATCTGGAGGTCGGGTTCGAGCGCGTCGGTGACGAGCCAGATCGTCTGCGGGTACAGCGCGTCGCCGACGGTGCCGATCTTCACCTGGAGCGCGGTGGTCCCCGCCGGGACCTTGCCGGTGATGTCGATGCTCCGGGAGTCGTAGCCGACGTTGTTCACCGGGTTGGGCACGCGCGAAGTGACGTTGGTGCCCGAACCGGTGGCCGTGACCCGGTCGATGCGGCTGCTGAACGCGTTGTTGGTCGCCACGCCGCCCGGCGCGGGCATGGCGATGGTCTGGAGGCTGGACGCGTCCGGGCCGACCTGGAGGTAGTCGCCGGTGATGGGCGCGTCGCCGTCACCGGCGACGATGCCGAGTTCGACGTTGGGCTGACGCGAGGTCGGCGCCTTGATGCCGCTCAGCGCGATGGTCGCCGAGCTCGGCGTGGAACCGCCGGCGACTCGCTGCAAACCGTCCCACACCTGCAGGTAGCGCAGCGGCTCACTGGGCAGTTCGTAGGCGACCACCAGTGACCAGCCACCCCAGCAGCCGAGGTTCGTCCCGCTGATCGACTGCCCCTGGCAGGCCTGGATGTCGGCCACCGTGTACTGCCCGGTACCGGCGCCCTCCACGAGAGACGTGACGTCGGCGGCGCCACCGTAGGCGTACAGGGTCGGGAACCCGCCCGTGGTGGTCGCGGGGAACCAGTCGTAGGTTTCGGCGGTGATCCGCTGGTAGGAGTTCGAGCCCGGGGCCTTCATGGAGACCTGGTTGCCCCGGTTCCCGTCGCCGGAGGTCCCGCTGCTGGCGACCGGGTTGAACTGCCAGTACAGCCGGGCGTTGAGCACCTTCGCGCCGGCCGGGACGTTCAGGTTCGCCGCGGAGGCGGTGTTCCCCGGCGCGGCCGGGTCGGTTTTGATCCACGCCACCGGGCTCGCGTTGCTCGCGGACTCGTTGCAGACCACGCCGACGGCGCACTGCACGACGGAGTTGGCCGCCATCGTGATGCCACCGTGCGCCAGCCCCGAGTACACCGGCTCCGGCCCGATCGGCCGTTCGGTACCCGCTCCACGAGGCTGGATCTGGGCGTTCGCGGGTACCGGGGCATTCATCAGCAGAGCCACGACGATCGTCGTGAGCACCGCCATGCCCCGGCGCCACCGATTCCGCCCACGACGTTCCGCCATGCCGCCTCCGCCTCACCCCTCGCTTCCGTCGGCCCAGGTCAGGACGGCGGGGACAGCGAGCTCAAGTCGTGGTCATCCTGGAGCGGCAAGATCGCCGACGGCAACCGGGACCAGCGGTGTCGCCTGGATAAAACCCGTTGAGTGCCCCCGAAACCCCCGGACGGGTGATGAATTCACTGTCCACAACGGACGCGGCGAGGGGTGGCGTTTTCACCCGAAAACCGGCATTGTCGAACACGTGATCGATCTTCCTTATCGCGGCTCCGGCCCTTATTGCTACGCCCATTCCCTCGCGATGATGCTCGGCTCCGAGGCTCCGGGCGCCGACGTACTCGAAACCGTGACCGGCAGCCCCTTCGGCATGCAGCTGATCGGCGGTTCGCTGCCGTTTTTCGACGCCTTCGGCTGGGATCCCGATCTCGGTATCGGCGAGGCCCTCGACGCCCTCGGCTGGCTCGCGGAAACGACGAGCGAGCCGGACCCGGACACCGCCTTCACCCGGCTCGTCGAAAGCCTCGCCGACGGCCCGGTCCTGCTCGGCCCGGTCGAAATGGGACACCTGCGACACCAGCCGGGGATGACCGGCCCGGTCGGCGCCGACCATTTCCTGGTCGCGCTCGGCGCGGACGACGAGTCCGTCACCGCTCACGACCCGCAGGGATATCCGTACGCGCGGATCCCCCGAGCGGATTTCGCCGCCGCTTGGCGCGCGGAAACGGTCACCTACGGCAAACCGCACACGATGCGGACGAAGTTCGTGCGGCACACCTTCGTCGAGGACGAGGCCGCGATCGTGGCGTCGCTCCCCAGAGCGATCCGGCGGCTCAGCGGGGAGAACGACGCAGGGCTCCCGCCTGGCACGCTCGGCAACGGCGACGCGGCACTCGCGCTCGCCGCGCGGATCGGCGACGGCTGCGACCCGGAACTGCGCGGGCTGCTCGTCCATTTCGTGGTCCGCCTCGGCGCTCGCCGCACAGCGGACGCCGCGGCGTGCCTGCGCCGGATCGGCCGCGACGAGGCCGCCGCCGTCCTCACCACGCAGGCCCGGCTGATCGGCTCGTTGCAGTACGACCTCGTCGTCGAGGACGACGCGCGTGCCGCCGCGACCCTCCGGACGCTCGCTCCGACCTACGAAGAACTCAGGCGGGCGCTGACGTCATCCTGACGATTTCGCGGACGATCACGTCGGGCTCGGTCACCGGGACGTAGTGGCCGGACCGCTCCGCGATGACGTGCCTGCCGGCAGGCGAGAGGCTCACCCGGTGAGCGTGGGAGGCGTTCGCCCGAGCCCTCATGCCGGCGGAGAATCCGCCTCCGCCGAGGCCGCCGGACACCACGGTGACCGGGATGTCGCCGAGTACCGGCGGATCCTGCCGCCAGAGGGCCAGTTCGTCGAGGAAGGTGCGGGCCTGCTCCCGCTGGGTCCGCACCGTCCCGACGGTGAACGCCTCCCGTTCGAGGTCGCGGCGGACGTCGTCCGGGATCCCCCGCAGCAGGCCGCGGAAGACGACCTTGAGCAGGCCCAGCCGCGCGAGGAGGGCGCCGGCCGGAAGCATGACGCGTTCACCGGTGCGGAAGGCGCGGCCGAAGAGGACATCCGCCGCCTCGTCGGTCGGGTCGACCAGCACCAGCCCGGCGATCCGCTCCGGGCGGCGGGCGGCGGCCTGCCGCACGATCGGCCCGCCGGCGCTGTGCCCGGCGAGGACGTACGGCCCCTGGCCGAAATGATCGAGGACGTCGTTGAGGTCGTCGGCCATCCGCCGCAGCGTGCGGCCGCCCGGGTCAGGGGCGCTGCGGCCGAGCCCGGACCGGTCGTAGACGATCGCGCGGGCGTATCGGGCGACCTCCGGCTGAACGGCCGCCCACGACGACCGGGTGGCGGCGGCTCCCGCCTCGAACACGACGGTCGGCCCGGTCGCCCCCTCCGGCCCCGGGTGCACCATCGCGTGGAGCCGTCTGCCGTCGCGGGTCACGACCCATTCCGGCGCACCTTGTGTGTGGGTCATCTCGCGGTGATCCTCCAGCCGGTGGCATCGATCTGACGGCGCCAGAACTCGGCGAAACGTCCTTTCCTGGCAAGGAGTTCTTCGACAGTGCCGTCCTCCGCGATCCGCCCGTCCGCCAGGAAGAGCACCCGGTCCGCGTGCCGGATCCCGGCGATCCGATGGGTGACGATCACTCGCGTCCGCGGCACGGGATCGGCGCTGAGCGAGCGGACCACGGCGTCCTCGTTCTCGGTGTCCAGCGCGCTGGTGGCCTCGTCGACCAGCAGTACGGGCGCCGGTTTGAGCAACGCGCGGGCGATGGACACCCGCTGCCGCTCGCCGCCGGAGAGCGCGCCGCCCGCCTCGCCGACGGCCGTGTGCTCCAGCAATTCGTCCACCCTCGCGAGCTCGGCGACCTCGGCGACCCTCTCGTCACTCGCCGAGGGGTCACCGGCGAGCACGTTGTCGCGCACCGAACCGTCGAAGAGGTACGGCTGCTGGAAGACGACGGTGACGAGATCCCGGCGGCCGTCCGCGGACAAGCCGGCGAGGTCGGTTCCGCCGGCGAGCACTCGGCCGCTGGTGGGCTGGTGCAGACCGGCGAGCAGCGCGAGGACGGTGCTCTTGCCCGAGCCGGACGGTCCGACGATCGCCGTCGTCGTCCCCGGTTCGAGGGTGAGGTCGAAGTCCTCCAGTACGTTCTCGGCGCCGGGCGCGTATCGGAAACCGACCTTCTCGAACCGGATCCACGGCGCCTTGGCCGGTGCGGCGGCCTCCCCTGACGGGGTGATCGGTGCGGTGAGCACGGCGCGGATGCGGCCGAGGGTGGTGGCGGCGGTTTCGATGCCGGGAGCGAGATCGCCGAGCGCGGTGAACGGTTCCAGGTACCGGGCGATCACGACGATCAACGCGACGGCCTCGGGCAGGCTCAAGTCGCCTCGCATGGCAAGGAGGACGGTCGTCCCGGCGAGCAGGACCAGCGCCAGCTGACCGGCGACGCCGAACAGCACCTGCCCCGGGATTTGCAGGCGGAGCAGCCGGACGGTCGCGCCGTGGTGCGCGGCGAGCGCGGCACCGGCGTGACTGCGTGCGGGTTCCACGCGGCGGGCCGCGCGCAACGTCTGCTGGGTGCGGGCGAACTCGACGATCCGCTCGGTCAGCGTGGTGTTCGTGCCGGCCGCCGCACGGTCGGCGCGGCGGGTGATCCGGCCGGTCGCCCACAGCGCGCCCAGCAGCACCGGGACGCCGGCCAGCGCGGCGACGCCGAGCGGCCAGGCGATCGGCAGCAGAGCCAGCCCGATCGCGATCGGCAGGAGGACCGCGCCGATGAGCGGGGTGAACAGGTAGCCGACCAGGCCGACGAGATCGGGGCCGGTGGCGGCGATGGCCTGGCGGGCGGTCTGGGTGTGCTCACTGTCCAACCAGGACAGACGGACGTCCGTCAGCCGCTCGGCGACGTCGTGCTGGGCGTGGTCCAGCACGCCGAAGCCGAGTTCGAACCCGAGCCGCCCCACGACGGCGTCGACGGCCCAGCCCGCCGCGGTGGCGACCGCGAGCGCACCCAGCCAGGGCAACGCGTCCGAGGGTTCCGCGCCGAACAAGGCGCCCACCAACGGAACCAGCAGCACGGCACCGGAGGCGCGCAGGAGCACCGACAGCACGGCGAGCACGGCATAACGCCGGAACACCGCGCGTTTCGTGCCGGGGATCAGGCCCAGAAGTGTGCGGATCACGCCGTCACCTCCGCACCGGCGCCGGCCTGCCACAAGCGGGCGTACCGCCCTTCCGAAGCGAGAAGTTCTTCGTGGGTCCCGCTTTCGGTGATCTTGCCGCCGTCGAGGACCACGATCCGGTCGGCGCCGGTGACGGTGTGCAGCCGATGGGCGATGACCAGGACGGTCCGGCCCTCGGTGAGCCGGTCGAGTGCTTGTTGCACGAGGTACTCCGACTCGGGATCGGCGAAGGCGGTCGCCTCGTCGAGGACGAGGACGGGGGCGTCGGTGAGGATCGCGCGGGCGATGGCCACGCGCTGGCGTTCACCGCCCGACAGCTGGGAACCGGCACCGAGGACGGTGTCGTAACCCTGGGGCAACCGCAGGATCCGCTCGTGGATCTGCGCGTCGCGGGCCGCGGCGACGACCTGGTCTTCGGTCGCGCCGGGAACGGCGAGGGCGATGTTCTCCCGCACGGTGCCCTGGACGAGCTGCGGATCCTGCAGCACGAATCCCACCCGGCCGTAGAGTTCGTCGGCGGCGAAGGCGCGGACGTCTCGGCCGCCGACCCGGATGGCGCCCTCGGTGACATCGTGGAACCGCGCGACCAGTGCGGCGAGGGTCGACTTCCCCGCTCCCGACGGGCCGACCAGCGCGGTCACCGTGCCGGGTCGCAGGGTCAGGGAGACGTCCTCCAGCACGGGAACGCCGGCGCGGTAGGCGAAACCCACGCGGTCCAGTTCCACCGTGCCCGGCTCGACGCCATCCCGGTCCGACAGCTCCGCTGTGGACAGTTCGGGTTCGTCCAGTACGACCTGGACGCGGCGGGCGGCCAGCATCCCTTCACGGACACCGCCGAGGCCGTACCCGATACCCAGCAGGCGCGCGCCGAACGTAGTGCCCAGCAGAAGGAACGGGATCAGGGTCACCGGGTCCATGCCGCCACCCGAGATCATCAGTGTGCCGACCCCGGTGATCAGGAGCAGGAAGGTCGCGGGCCTGGTGGCGAAGTCCAGCATGGTCTTCTTGCCGGTGAACGGACGCTGCCAGTCGCCGAGGAAGCCGATGTACTCGTCGAGCCGCCGCCGGAACGACGAAGCCGCGGCGCCGCCGAACACGCGGATCACCGGCTGCCCCTCCAGGTACGCGCTCGCCTCGCCCGCCATCCGTTCCGCCCAGCGCATCGCCTGGCCGGTCTTGGGCCCCGATTGGACGACCATGATCGACGTGGTGACGAGGTAGACGAGGATCGGGACGAGCAGGACGAGCGCGAGCCGCCAGTCCACCGCGAACAGGTAGGCCATTACCGCGACCGGCGCGACGACGGCCGCCACCGCGTCGGGAACGGCGTGTGTGACCAGGTAGTGCAGCGACAGCGTGTCGCCCTGCACGAGTTTCGCGATCGTGCCCGAGCCGCGTGCGGTGAACCAGCCCAGCGGCAGCCGCGCGAGCTTGCCCAGCAGCCGCTGCCGCAGATCGCGGGCGAACCGCGCGTCGGCCGCGTGCAGCCAGAGCACGACCGCGGCTTCGAGCAGTGTTCCCACGCCCAGCAGCACCAGTGCCGCGATGCCGAGTGCCCACAGCGATTCACCACCCGCGAGCAACCGCCGGACCAGTTCCACCAGGAGCACGAACGGCGCGAGCCCGATCAACGTCACGACGGCCTGCAGGAGCCCGGCGAAGATCAGCGTCCGCCGCACCGGCGCGAGCAGGCGTCCGGCCGCCTGTGCCCGCCATGCTCCCTTGGGTGCCTCCTTGACCGGCTCCGGGGCTTCAGCGGCCGGCTCTTCCTTCTCCCCGCGGAAAGCGCCCATGGCCCGGCCGTAGTACCAGTACGCCCGGCCGTGCACCTCGGATTTGGGGAAGCCGAACGTCTCGCGCAGCCGCGTCTTCAGGTGTTTGAACGAACCGGCTTCCGTCGCGATCCAGGCCTGCCAGTCCGACCAGTCGCGCGTCTCGATCGCCGCGGCCAGCGAGGTCGCGTCGAGGCGCGGCGCCCAGTGCACGGTCAGCCTCGCGTGCTCCCCCAGCGGGATCAGGCGGTCGGTCTCGTCGTGCTCTTCGAGGTACAGCTCGATCGGTATTTCGGCCGGGACCACCGCGAGGATCGCGTTGATCGCGGGGATCGAGGCGGAGTCGCCGATCAGCAGGTACCCGGCCGGAGGTTCGGCTGGGACCGAGAAGGACGAGGAACCCAGTGACATCACCGGAACCTTCGCTCCGGGCCGCGCTTCACGCAGCCACCGCGAGGCGGGTCCGGCGGGCTCGTGGAGCACGACGTCGATGGCGAACGTGCCGGCCTCCGGATCGGCTTCGGTGAGGGTGTACGCGCGCTGGAACTCCGTCGTGCCGCCCTCCGGATCCGGGAACCAGAACCGGAGCCAGGCCGTCGGCTCCACGACGACGTCCTCGAACAACGTCGGTGAGACGAACCGAACCCGCACGAAACGCGGCGTGATCTCTTCTGTTTCGACGACGGTCGCTTCGTGGTCTCTGGCTCCGAAACCCCGCATCACCGCGCCCTGGAATCCGCGCGCCATCACAATTCCTCCCCCGTGGCCGCCAGATCGGCCACCATCTCGGCGACCGGCCTGCCCGGTGGGCAGGACTCGATCAGCCCGCGAATCGACGCGGTCAGCAGCAGCCGCACGTACTCGGGCCGCGGTACCTCCGGCAACGTGGCGGACGGTCCGGCGAGCCGATCGTCACGGGACAACCGGTCGCGGACGGCTTGGCGCTCCCGGTCCAGCCCGTCGCCGTCGGCCTCCTCCGCGGCCGTGCCGTTCTCCTCGGACGCGGTCATCGCGATGGTCAGCGACGCGACGGCGCCACTGAGCACGATCGCCGCGGCGGGCTCGTAGCCCCGGCGGACGAGGGCGTCGACCTCGGTGTTCAGCAGGCGCTGCCCACCGTCGCCGCGCGGGAACAGCAGCTGCAGGTAGGTGACGAGGCCGGGATGCTCCAGCACGAAGGCCCGCATCTGCAGGGCGAAGGACAGCAGATGCTGTTCGAGCCCGTGCCGGGGATCGTCCCGGAGGCGCAGCTCGGCCAGGATGCTCTCGCCGACCAGCCGCTCCAGGCCCCATCGGCCGTCGACGTGCCGGTACAGCGCGGTCGCGGTCACCCCCAGCCGGACCGCGACCGCCTTGACGCTGAGCCGGCGCATCCCCAGCTCGCGACCGGCACGCAGGATGTCGTCCCGCGCGATCGTCGCCGGACGGCCACCGGTCTTCGGCATCTCGCCCCCTTTGGAAAGTTATAGGGGGAAACTAAGGGTGTACTTAGTTGCTGTCAAGGCACGGTTCGGCCGGTGGCCGGAAACTGCCAAGGGGTTGCCGGACCAGGGCCGGGGCATGTTGCGAATGCCACGTTCGCAACGTTGAAGGTTGCGAACGTGGCTTTCGCAACGGCTCCGGGTGGCAGCCACCCACGGCGAACGTCGCCTGCGCGAGGTGTCGCGAAAGCCACTTTCGCGACACCCCCAGCGGACGAACATCGGCGGGACCGCCGAAGCGGCCCCGCCGATGCTTTCCCTCCCGCCCTGCCGACGAGTCTCAGTGGGTTCAGAACGTGATGGTGAACCCGTCGATCGAACCGGTGTCGAACCGGTAGACGTCCTGCGCGCTCAGCTTCCAGGTACCGTTGGCCGCCTCACCGGAGGCGTCGACCGTGAAGGTCTCATGCACACCGGCGGCCGAACCGACACCACCGGACTCCTTGAGCCGGTAGGCCTTGCCACTCGGCCCGATGAGGTCGAGTACGAGGTCCGCGGTGTAGGTGTGCGAGATGTCCACCTTCACCGGCAGCGACGAGGAAGCCTTGCCGTCACAGCCTTCCTGGGTCACGGAGCTGGTCACCGCCGCCCCGGCGTCCGGAATGGACACCGGCGTGGTGTTCGACCTGGCGCCGCATTGCGGGCCGGGGCCGCCGCTGCCGATCGACGAGACGTTCAGCAGTTTGTTCGGCGAGCCGCTGCCCGCGTTCTTGACGACACCCGCGGTCGCGCCGTTCACCAGCGCGTCCCGCACCTGCTGCGGAGTGGCGCCCGGGTTGGCCGACAGGTAGAGCGCGGCCGCGCCGACGACGTGCGGTGTCGCCATCGAGGTCCCGTTCATCACCGCCGAACCGCCGCTGCTCGGGCTCAGCGACGTGATGTTCGAACCGGGGGCGAAGATGTCGGTGCAGCTTCCGTAGTTGGAGAACGAAGACCGGTTGTCCGAGGAATCCGAGGCGTTGACCGTGATCGCCTCGGGCACCCTGGCCGGGCTCGTGTTGCAGGCGTCGGTGGAGGCATTGCCCGCCGCCACGCCGTAGACGACGCCTGACGCGATCGACCGCTTCACCGCGTCGTCCCCGACTCCGGGGGCGTCCATGGTCAGGCTCATGTTCGCCACGGCGGGTTTCTTGGCGTTGGCCGTCACCCAGTCGACGGCGTCGATGATGCCCGAGTCCGGTCCGGAGTTGTTACAGCCCAGCACTTTCAGCCCGACGATGGTGACCTTCTTCGCGACGCCGTAGGTCTTGCTGCCGATCGTGCCCGCCGTGTGACTGCCGTGCCCGTGGCAGTCCTTGCCGTCACCGCCCAGGAAATCCTTGCCGAGGCTGGCGCGGCCTTCGTACTCCGGGTTCGACGGGTTGATGCCGCTGTCGAGGTCGTACGCGGTGACACCCGCGCCCTCGTTCGGGTAGGTGTAGGCCTTGTCGAGTGGAAGGTTCTTCTGGTCGACGCGGTCCAGGCCCCAGGTCGGGTTCTGCTGGGTGCCGGTGCCGCGTGCGGTGCCGTCTTCGTACACCGCCTTGACCGACGGGTCCGCGGCCAGCTTGCGCGCCTCGGCCGAGGTCATGCTCTTGGCCGAGAACCCGCGGAGGGCAGCCGTCCAGACCGAACGGACCTCACCGCCGTACCGTTTCGCCAGATCGGCCGACGCCGACTGTCCCGCGGCGGCGACGTCGTGGAGGACGACGATGTACTGGTCGCCGTAGTGTTCCTTGGCGGGGATCACCACGCCTTCGGCCTCGGCGGCGACGGCCGTTCCGGCGCCGAGGGCGAGCAGCGGGCTCAACAGGCCGAGCGCCAGCAGGGTTTTCGTCTTGTCACGCATGGGAGGTCCCCTCTGTTTCGGCGAAGATCACTGGACGGTGAGGGTGTACGTGGTGGTCGTGGTCTTGCCGCCGCTGTCGTTCGCGGTCACCGTGATCGGGTACGTGCCGGGCTGGTACGGCGCGAAGACCTGCATGGTCGAACTGCCGCCGCTCGACACGGTCCGCGGCGAGAACATCGGGTTGATCGGCAGCCCGGATCCACTGGCGGACAACGTGATCGAACCGGTGCCGCCGGTCGCGGTGACGGTGGCCGTCACCAGCGAACCCACGCGACCGGACCCGGCGGACGGGTTCACGGTCACCTTCAGGTCGCCGGCGGGAGGTTCACCGGCGCCGACGGTGAGCGACAGGCCCGCGGTGGCCGTCTCGGTGGTTCCCTTACCGGAAATCGTGACCTGGTACGCCTTTTCCGGGGTGCCGGTGGCGGTCTCGATGGTCAGCTTCGCCACCTCGCCCGCCTTGATCGTGGCGGGCTGGAACGTGGCCTTGGCACCTTCGGGCAGCCCCGACGCCGACAAGGTGATGCTCTCGGCGCCGTTCTTGCCCGGTTTGCTCGTGACACTCGCCGACACGTACTTGCCCGGCAGGACCTTCACCGACGACGGCGAAGCCGCGAGGGTGAAGGCGTCACCCGGCTGCTGGCCGCCGATCTGCTCGGCGACCCAGTCCCCCATCTCGTTGTTGAGCCTGCTGTAGACGCTGTACCAGCGGAAGTCACTGCGGCTCCAGGACGCCACTCCGACGACCTTCCCGCCGACGACGAACGGGCCTCCGCTGTCCCCCGGCAGGATGGTCTTGCGACCGTCGGAGTAGCCGGCACAGATCATCGTCTTCGGGTCGACGCCGTTCTCCACGCCGGTGCACTGATTCGCGTTCACGATCGGCAACGTCAGCTTGTGCAGCGCGACGTCCTGAGTGGAGTCGTTGATGTCCTTCTTGCCGTACCCGAGGCTGAACCCGTCCTTACCCGGCGTCTCCAAGCCGGTGTCGGCGGAGGTGGCGACCTTCGCGTAACCGCCGGGTGGCACCGGGATGTCGCCGTCGACGGTGATCACCGCGACGTCGTAGCCGTACCAGGGCTGGGTGAATTTGGGATGCGTCTGGTAGTCGACGGCCTTCAGCTGGGTACCGCCCGCGCTCTTCAGGTCGTCGAGTCCATAAAGGACACTCTTCTCGCCCGCCAGCTCCTTGCAGTGGGCCGCGACCAGGACCTTCCGCGTCGCGATGACGGAACCGGAGCAACTCTGTCCCTTCGGCCGCGAGCCACCTTCCCGTAGTGCGGCGATGACGTACGGGTGGTCCTGCACCGAGGCCGGGGTGCCGCCGATGCTCTGACCGTGGACACCGCCCGTCGGCAAGGGCGCGGCGTCGGTCGGGCTGATGGCGCGAAGAGGGTCGGCCGGTGCCGCACCGGCGAAGCCCGCCGCCGGTGCCAGCGCGGCCATGGTCAGGACGACCACGCCGAAGATCCGTTTTCTGCTCACGGTGATTCCTTTCCGGGAAAGCGCGACTGCCCGACAACTGTCGGTCGGCGGCGGAAACGGAACAATAGTGGAGTACGGCACTGGCCCCACTATTTAAAGAAACCGCCTCTCACCTGCGGTTTCTCCCGTCGTACCCAGCGAATCGACGAATACGTGCCCTTAGGGAATGTCGCTGAGCAGATCAGCGGTCAGGACGGTGCGCGAAGGCAATCCCAATTTGCGCAGTGCCCGTCCGACGTGGATCTCGACCGTCCTCGGCGAAAGGAACAGCCGCTCACCGATCTCCCGGTTCGTCAGGTTCTGGGCGGCGAGCCGGGCGACTTCGAGTTCCCTGGGCGACAGTGCTTCGCCGTATCCCTTGCGGCCGCGCCGGGGCATCTCCGGATCGCACCGCCGCAACGAACGCCGGCAGCGGAGCGCGTCCACGGCCGCGCCGAGCCTCGCGTACGTGGTCTCCGCGGTGGTGAAGGACGCGACGGCACGCGCCCGCTCCCCGGCTTCGGAGAAACATCCGGCCGCGAGCTCGCCGGCATAGGCGGCGAAATACGGAAGAGGCAGCGCGCCGTAAGCCTGCGCGGCACCGAGCAGCAGATCACCGGCGGCGAGCGTTTCGCCACGCGCCTGGGTGAGCATGCCCCGGCACAGCAGCGCCGACGCGTTCGCGACCGGGGCGTCCTTGCCGTCGATACCCTGCCGGTACTCCGCGAGGAGTTCCCGGGCCTCGACGTGCTGTCCCAGCCCGAGCATGGTGCGCACGGCGAACGGCATCAGTTCGGCCGCCCAGACCCAATTGTTCTTGCGGCGCACGGTTTCCAGGCCGAATTCGGCGAGGCGCCTCGCCGCCTGGAGGTCCTTGCCCGCCTGATGGACCGCCACGCGGCCCGCGTACGCCGAAGCCTGCACCGGGACGCTGCCCGCAGAAAGCGCGAACGCCGCGTCGAAACTGCGCAGTGCCGCCGTCGGCCGGTGCTGCCCGTACTCATACCAGCCGAGCACCAGCAGCGGCTCGGCGGCCAGTGAACCGTCCTTGTCGACCCGCGTCAGCATCGCCCGTGCCTTCTCCGCGACGCTCGCCCACTCCCCCATCGCCAGGTCCAGCCGCAGTTCCGTGCCGTCGGCCAGCGCGTCGAGATAGGGCTGGTGGTCGTCACGGATCAGTCGCCGTGCCGTCGTGAGATAGGCCCGCGCCACCGGGAAATGCCCGTTCCACGCCACCGCGTCGGCGAGGTTGATGTAGGTGCGGGCCACCTGGCGGCAGACCTCGGCCGACTCAGGGGCCCGTGGCAGGTCGGCGACCTCGTCCCAGGCCTCCGGGTCGGCGATCTGCATCCGCGCCGAAAGCCGGTTCGCGGCGATCGCGGCGAGCAGCCCGGCGTCATGTTCTCCCTTGCTCACCTGCTCGGCCTCGTCGAGCCAGCGGAAGTTCTCCTCCACCGGGACGGTGCCGATATGCGGGAGCGCCAAGGTGACCAGCCCCCTGGCGAGCAGCGCCTGGCGTCTGCCGAGGTCGGCCGCGCCGAGTTCGATCTCGAGCCTGCCCGCTTCGACCTTGCCGATCTGATTGATCAGCACCTGTCCGAGATGGACCCGGATCTCGCCCCGCGCGGCCTTGCTCAGCGGCCATTCGCGCAGGATCTCCCGCAGCAGGCGGACCGTACCGGCGTGCGCGATACTGCGCGGCAATTCCCTGCCGAGCCGCACGGCGAATGATTCGCGCGCGGTCCGCGGGAGCTCCGTGTCCCGCAGAGCCGCTTCGAGCAGGCGGCTCGCTTCCTCTGTCCGGCCGTCTTCGATGGCGTTGTCGACCGCCACGCCGGTCCACTGTGTCCATGCGGCGATGTCTCCCGCCATCCGCGCGTGACGGGCGATGAGAGACGCGAACGGTTCGGCACTCGCGGCGAGCCGGGTCGCGGCGCGTCCGTGCATCGCACAGCGTTGAGGTCCAGGAAGCAACGCGTAGACCGCTTCGGCGATCAGCGGGCTCCCCGGGACATAGCGGCCACGGCCGAGATCCCGCAGCAGTCCCGCCTCCACCGCTTCGGTGAGCGCGCCGGAGATCGCCCCGGGCGACGGTGCCGCGACCGCGCCCAGATCCGGTTCGCCGGCGGGTGATCCCAGCACCGCGGCCGCGCGGACGACGTCTTGCGCGGCCGGGCCGAGCGCCGTCATCAGGCCGGAGACCCGGCTTCGCACGAGCGGCGGCACGGTCGCCGACGCCAGTCTGTCCGCCGTGAGCGCCTCGGCCGTGTCGCCGATGCTCTGGACCAGAGCCGTCAGGTCGACGGCGATCCCGGACGTGCGGCGGTGCGCGGCTTCGGCGAAATCCGGTGCGCAGCGGCCGAAGGACGCGTCCACCAGCATCCGCACCTGGACCTCGGTGAACGCGGCGAGCGAGAAATGCGCGGCGGTCTCGCGCAGCGGAGGGAATCGCCGCGGTCCGCTCGCGGCCGCGCTCACCACCACGCTCAGCGATGGCGCCGGGGACGCCACGAGCCTGTGCAGGAACTCCCACGTGTCGTCGTCGGCGGAGTGGACGTCGTCGAGTACCAGCACCGCCGGACCGCTGCCGGTGAGCACTTCGCGCACGGCGCGGAACTCCTGCTGCCGGACGGTTTCGGCGTCCGCGTTCGCCGGAAAGGGCGGCAACCACGGGGACCATTCGGGGATCAGCCGTCGCAGGACCCCTGTCACCGGCGAGAAACCGGCCGCGTGGGCGGCGGCGACGTCGCTCTTCCCGAGCAACGCGTCGACCAGCGGCGCCAGCCGGCCCGGCCGCGTGAAGGACCCGCACCGGGCGGACCAGACCACCCGCGACGCGATCCCGGGATGGGCGGCCAGTTCTCGGAGCAGACGGCTGCGGCCCACACCCGGTTCGCCCTCGACGACGGCGACCGACGGCGGGCGCGAGGCGACGCGCACCAGTTCGGCCAGTTCGGTGTCGCGGGCCACGAACACCGGTGCCGCACCGATCGTCGGCATGCTCGGGACCATACCGATCGGACACCCGCCGAAAGGCGGGAACACGAACAGTGACCAGGGTGCGCGCGCTTTCCGCTGGTCCACACCACGGGAGTCACGACCCCTCCGCGCCGTTAACTCGAACGGGCGACGCCAGCCTGCGGTGACCGCGGCCTCGGATCGGCAATACGGACCCTTAGGTATTGCCGCGAACCTTGCCACGAGGCCACCAGAGGGTGAATCTCAGACTATTCGCAGTGCCCCTCTGTCACCTCGCCACAGCGCATGACCCCTGCTCGCGCCGGTCGGTCACCCAGTCGGGTAGCCGAAGTCCCCACCTGTCCCTTACGGGTAGCCGCCCGCGCTTGCTTCGCGTTCGACCATCCAGTTAGGAGTGTTCCGACGGTGAAGACCTCATTCAGGCGCGGGCTGGCCACCGCCTTCGCCGGTGTCGCCGCGTTGGTCGCCTTGCAGGCGCCCGCTTCCGCGGCACCCGCCGTCACGGCGGCCACCACGATCCCGATCAGGATGCAGGCACAGGAGAAGAGCAACTGGTGCTGGGACGCCAGTGGCAACACGATCGCCGCGTGGTGGGGGCATTCCCTCACCCAGACCAAGTTCTGCCAGATCGCGCACAACGAATCCGGAACGGACTGCGCGAACAACCAGGGCTACCTGAGCGACCAGCAGCGGGTGTTCCGCTGGCTGGGGTTCAGCAACGTCGGCACCTACAGTTCGTCCGGCCAGACGCTGAGCTTCGCCTCCATCAAGAGCCAGGTCGACGCGCGGCAGCCGATCGGCACCCGGATCGGCTGGCGCAACGGCGGCGGGCACATGCATGTGCTCTACGGCTACGACAACACCAACGGCGCGACGACGGTGTACTACGGCGACCCGTGGGGCTCGAGCCCCCGCTACAACCAGATGAGTTACAACGCCTACCGGTCCAACAACTCGTTCACCTGGACCCACACCGTCTACGGGATCAAGGACTGAAACCATGAAGCGAACCTTCCTCGGCGCCACGATCCTCGCCATCGGCCTGTCACTGGCGCTCGGCGGCCAGGCCTCCGCCGCCGACGCCCCCAGCGGCGCGCCCACCCCCGCCGACCTGGCCGCGGTGTCCACAGTGGTCACCAGCGACGCGACCACCCAACGCCTCGCCAAGGCCCAATTCCCCGGTGCCGCCAAGGCGGACACGGCCGTCGCCGCCAGGACCGCCAAGGCGGATCCGCGGACACCGGTCGCGGTCTACCAGCCGACCGCGGCCTTCATCGCCGGTACTTCCTCCGTCCCGGCCGAACTCGCCTACGTCGCCACCCCCGCCACCCTGGGCAACGGCGACGCCGCGACCGTGTGGTCGCAGCGCGAGGGCTCGGGCTGGTCGGTCTACAACGTCGCCTCGGGTGACGTCGAAAAGCGTCTCGCGGCGAAGACCGGCAAGGGTTACCTCCTGAGCGAGCCTCAGGCGGGCGCCTGGTATGCCGTCGACGGCGACACCGTGACCGTCCTCGACGGCTCGTCGGTGGCGAAGACCGGCGAGACGATGACGCTCGCCGCCTACCGCGAGGCCCTGCAGAACCGCTACGGCGACAAGCTGCCCGGCTCGACCTACGACCGCACCGGTGCCGCCGGTGGTTACGGTGCCACTCCGGTGGGCGACACCGAGGTGCCGTGGTGGCCGTACGCGCTCGGCGCGGTCTTCCTCGCCGCCGCGGGCGCGGCCGTGACTCTGCGGCTTCACAGGCAGTAAGCGCCAAGGGTGCCGGGGCCGCGCGGGGTCCCGGCACCTCCGCGTTTTTCGGATGCGCGACCGGTGGACCGGCTGTGATCATGGCGGCGTGGACTTCGAGATCGATGCCCCTGCCAGGCTGGGAGAAACCGGACTACCCGACGGCCGCGTCCTCGGCTGGGCCGAGTGGGGTCCTCCCGACGGCGAAGTCGTCCTGCTGATCCCCGGCGCGGCGACGAGCCGCCGGCTGGGGCTGTCCGCCGGAGTCGTGGAGTCGCTGAACGTCCGGCTGGTCACGGTCGATCGGCCCGGCCTCGGCTCTTCCAGCCCGCTGGAGGATCGCACGTTCGCCGATTTCGCCGCGGACATCGCCTGTCTCGCGGGCGAACGGGGTTTCGGTGTCTCGCCGATGATCGCCAACTCACAGGGTGCCCCGTTCGCCTTCGCCTGCGCCGCGGCGGGAGCGGCCGGTCCGCTCGCCATCGTGTCCGGCGCGGACGAGATCAGCAGGCCGGAGTTCACCGGGACGCTGCCCGACGAGCTGGCGGGTCTGGTCGCTCTGGTCGTCTCCGATCCTGCCCGCGCGGAAGCCGTTTTCACCGGCTACGACGCCGACGCCCTGTGGAACCTGGTGACGCGCTCCGCCCCGGACGCCGATCTCGCGGTCTACACCGCTCCGTCGTTCGAGTCCGCCTACCGCCGGGCGATGGCCGAGGCGTTCGGCCAAGGCCCGGCGGGGTACGCGCGCGACACCGTCCTCGCCATGGGCCGCTGGCCTTTCGCGTTGTCTTCGATCACCGGTCACGTCGATCTCTGGTACGGCGAACAGGACCGAAGCCACTCTCCCGACAACGGGGTCACCCTCGCCGGTCGCCTTCCCGATGCCACCCTCCGGATCGTCCCCGGCATCGGCGGCGCGGTCCTGTGGACGCACGCCGCCGAAATCCTGCGCGCACTGCTCGGCAGGGACGGTCAGGCGAAGGTGTAGTCCTCGAGCGGAAAGCTCCCGGCCTCCTTGATGGCGTTCAGCGTGGAGGACGGGCGGAGCAGCGTCGCCTCCCCGTTCGGGTTGAAGTAGTAGCTGTTCGCCGGAGCGCAGTTCCCGAGCGTGAAGATCGAGTCGCCGAGGCGTTCGGTCATCCGGTCGAGGAACGCGTCGTTGGCCTCCTGCTTGACCTCGAATTCCGTCGCGCCGCGACGCCGCATGGCGCCGAAGAGCCGGTCCATATGCCGCATCTGTGTCTCGATGGTGGTGAAATACGACAGTCCCGAGTAGGAATACGGGCTGTTGAGCGAGATGAAGTTGGGGAACTTGGGGATCGCCACCCCCTCATAGGCCTGGAAACGGTTCTGCCGCCACCATTTCCCGAGGTTCCGGCCGTCGCGCCCGATGATCTCGATCGCCGGGAAGTTCGCCTCCCACAGGTCGAATCCGGTCGCCAGCACCAGGACGTCGATTTCCCGCCGCACTCCGTCGGCGGTCTCGATCCCGGTTTCGTCGATCCTCGCGATCGAGGTCGTCTCCAGGTGCACGTGGTCCTTGGTGAAGGCCGGGTAGTACTCGTTGGAGAACGTCGGGCGCTTGCAGCCGAACGAATACCGCGGCGTCAGTTCCGCGCGCAGCCGGGGATCCCGCACCTGACGGCGCAGATGCGCCCGGCACCACAGCTTGCCGAGCCGGTTCGCCATCGGCAGTTGCTTGTAGTGCAGGACACCGGACACCATCATCAGTTCCAGCAGCGCGGTACCGGTCAGCCGGGCGGCCCGCTGGGTGAGCGGGACCGCGGCGAACGCGCGCCGGACCGCCTTGGGCACCGGGAAGTCCAGTTTAGGGCTCACCCAGATCGGCGTCCGCTGGTACACCGTGAGCTCACGCGCGGTCTTCGCGATCTCGGGGATCAGCTGGACCGCGGTCGCGCCGGTGCCGATCACCGCGACGCGCCGGCCCGCGAGGTCGTACTCGTCGTCCCAGGCGGTGGTGTGGATGACCTTGCCGCCGAACGTGTCGATCCCGGCGATCTCGGGTTTCTTCGGTTGGGAAAGGAATCCCGTCGCGGTGAGGAGATACTTGGCGGTGACCGGCCCGCCCTCGGCGAGCGAGACCGTCCAGTGCGCGTTCACCTCATCCCAGACCGCGCCGGTGACCACCGAGCCGAACCGCATGTAGCGCCTCAACCGGTATTTGTCCGCGACGTGCTCGGCGTACCGCTTGAGTTCCGCGCCCGGCGCGAAGAGCCGCGACCAGTGCGGATTCGGCTCGAACGAATACGAGTAGGTGGCCGACGGGATGTCGACGGCCAGCCCGGGATAGCGGTTCACATGCCAGGTCCCGCCGAGGTCGGACTCGCGTTCGAGGATGAGCAGGTTGTCGTAGCCGAGCCGGTTGAGCTGGATCGCCGCGCCCATCCCGCCGAAACCGGCCCCGACGACGACGGCGTCGTACTGCGCGTTCATGCGTTTTCCTCCCGGTGGGTGTCCTGGTCGAGGCGGGCGCGGTAGCCGTCCCGCTCCGGTGAATCGGGCCGCAGGGCGCGGTCGTCGCGAACCAGCCGCCGGACCGCGTTGAGAGCCGGTTCGGGTGTCACGGCCGCGAGAGTGGCGAGCGCGCCGACGTAGCCGGGCACCGCGATCTCCGCCGCGCGGGTGCGAACGGAAGCCACGACGGCGTCGGCGATCCGGCCGGGTTTCACCTTGGGGATCGGCCGCATGTCGAGCCCCGAGGCGAGCGCGGTGTCGACCGCCGACGGCAGCACGGCGGAGACGCTCACGCCGTGCCGCGCGTACTCCAGCCGGGTCGCCGCGGTCAGCCCGACGACGGCGAACTTGCTGGCGTTGTAGATCGCCAGCCCTTTGACGGGGAACTTCCCGGCCAGCGAGGCGACGTTGACGATGTGGCCGCGGCCCCGCTCCAGCATGCCGGGCAGGGCCAGCCGCATACCGTGGACGACGCCGAAGACGTTGACCTCCATGGTCGCCCGGTTCAGCGCGTCGGAGAGGTCGAGGAAACCGCCGTTGGGCATGATCCCGGCGTTGTTGACGAGCACCGCGAGCGGCCCGTTCGCCTGCTCGGCATCACCGAGGAAGGCGGCGAACGAGGCCGGATCGGCGACGTCCAAGAGGTGCGCGGTGCCACCGACGTCGGCCGCGGTCCGTTTCGCGGCTTCGAGGTCGAGATCGCCGATGGACACGCGCGCGCCGAGCGCGGCCATGCGTTCCGCCGTCGCGCGGCCGATGCCCTGTCCCGCACCGGTGATCGCCACGTGCGCGCCGTCGAGTTCGAGTTCCGGGTACTTGCTCATGCGCGCACTCCCTCTCGTTCGAAGGCGTCGGCGACCAGGCCCGGCGCCGTCCTCAGCGCCGTGGCGAGCACGTGCTCGCGCCGCCGTCCGTCCATGAAGTTGGCGCCCATGGCGGCGAGATCGGCGGGCCCCGGTTCGATCCGGACCACCCGGACGCCTGCCGCGCGCAGCCGCCGTGTCTCGTCGTCGACACGTCTGGTCATCGCCGACCGCAGCAGGCGTTCCAGCCGGGCCGTACCGCGCGCCGGAGCGCCGCCTTCGCTACTCATCGGCGCGACGAGCACGACCTCGCCGACGTCCTGCCCGAGCAGGAAGTCGGCCGACGTCGGGGAGACCGTGCCCCCGTCCACCAGCGGCCGTCCGTCCACGACGGACGGCGGGAACCAGCCGGGGATCGCCCACGACGCGGCGATCGCCTCACCGAGGCGCGCGGGCGGCGCTCCCGGGGAGCCGAGCGCGATCCGCTTCCCCGTCAGGTCCGCGGCCATCAGCCAGGTCGCGGGATGCGGGACCCAGCCGCCGGGCGCCAGCGTGTCGCCGAGTTCGCGCAGCCAACCGGCGTCTCCCCTGCCGCGCGGCAGAAGACCCGCGAGACCGGCGAGCGGGTCGACGTCCCGGCGCAGCGCGCCCCGGACCAATCCGGCCGCGGGCAGGCGCGGAGCCGGCACCGGCGGAAACCTGCCCGGCACCCGCGCGACATGCGCGGCGACGACGGGGTCCCCACCGGGCGCGCCGGCGACCGCGTCGAGGATCGCCTTCGCCGGGATGCCCGCCCCGAGCATGGCCACCGCCTCGGCCCCCGCCGACGTCCCGACCAGGACGTCCGCCTCGCGGGGATCCCAGCCGAGCGCGTCGAGGACCGCGGCGGTCCAGGCGAATCCCAGGGTCCCGCCGCACCCGAGCACCAGCGCTCTCACGGAATGACGTGTCATTTCCGGAACGGTATGTCATTTGACCGCGCGGGGCAATAAGCTGGCGGGATGACGACGGAGACCCCGGTCAGCAGGGCCGCACGGAAGAAGCAGGAACTACGGCGCGAGATCGTGGAGACCGCGTTCGACTGCTTCGCCGAACGCGGCTACCACGCGACGGGGATCGCCGACATCGCCGCCCGGCTGGGCATCGGGCACGGCACCTTCTACCGGTACTTCCAGAACAAACGGGACATCGTCGACCACGTCATCACTGACCTGGTCGAGAAGGTGGTCGGCGCGCTGGCCGCGGACAACGCGCCGGACGCGGTCAACAGCCTCGCCGAGTACCGCAAGCAGAGCGCGCGGATCGGCGACGCGCTCGCCCGGATCTTCGGCGGCGACCCGCGGATGGCCCGGTTCCTCCTGCTCGAAGCGGCGGGTATCGACGCCGAGATGCGGGAGCGGGTGCTGGACTTCTACGAGACCGCCGCCGAACTGACCGCCGGCTACCTGCGGCACGGCGTCCGCCTCGGCTATCTGCACGAAGACCTGGACATCGACTCCACCGCCCGCGCGATCAACGGGATGATCCTCGCGTCGATCCTGTCCGAACTGCGGGACCCGTCACCGGAGCGGCAGGCCGCGATGAGCCGCGCGGTCCGCCGGGTCATGTACGACGGGATCGCCGCGCCACGCTAGGGAACCGGCCGGCCGGTTCGGTTGCGACGCACCAGTAGGCGGGGGCCCGGCGTTACTGGCGGCCGGACTTCATGGAACAGGGTCCGGACATCCGGGTCTAGCGGCGAAAACGCACATCTGCACCGACGAAAACGAACCTCAGGGTCTCCGCAGGGTGTGGCTGGGCGGCTCGCCGAACGCCGCGCGGTACTGCGCGCTGAACCGGCTGCCGTCCAGGAAACCCCACTTCGCCGCGACACCCGTCACCGTCGTGCCGTCACCGGGTGCGGCGGCACGGAGTTCCGCTCTGGCCAGGTCGAGCCGGACCCGGCGCAGATAGGCCATGGGGGTGATGTCCAGATGCCGCCGGAACGCCAGCTGCAGGGCCCGCACCGAGACCCGGCAGGCGCGGGCGATGTCGGCGATCCCGAGGTCGAGGTCCGGATTCGCCTCCAGGAAGGCGACCGCGCGGCACACCGTTTCCGGGACGGCGTCCCGGCGGTCGCACGGGCGGTCTTCGCCGGCGCCCGTGGTGAAGGTGTCCAAGGCCATGGCCGCCATCAGCCGCCCCGCCGCGCCGAGCACCAGCGGCCCGCTCCCGGCACCCGGTTCGGAGAACAGCCCGGCCACGTATTCGACCGTCAGACGCCATCGGCGCGCCTTTTCCGGACTCACCGGCTCGTACCACAACCGCTCGATCGCGGCGCCGTCCTGCGCCGGGTCGGCGCCGGTGAACAACGCCAGGTCGATGCCGGTGACCTGCAGCCGCGTACCGTGCATACGCGTCCGATAGTCGTGACCGGGGTGCGGTCCGGCGAACACGTCCCCTGGACCGAGCCTGCGGTCGTTGATGCCGTCGTCGATCTCGATTTCACCGCCCAGCACCCGCAGCAGCACCATCCTGTCGAGTGGCTGGACGGCGACCTCCGTGGTCAGCGTGTTGTGCAGGAAATCGATGTGCACGTCCCCGAGATCACAGCGGTTGTGCTCGAATCGGTAGTTTTCGACGCTGCCCCGGACGCGTAACCGGTTGTCGCGGTACGCCTCGGCGATCAGGGCACACGCCTGCTCCGGATCGGTGGTCGCGAACTCCGTCAGTACCGGTTCGTGCATGGGGACCACGCCTTCTTTCCGTTCGCCCGTAACGAAAAGTCCGCCGGCCGGAACGCTACCGCCACTCGGCGGGCGCTACCAGGGGCATATCGGCGTCATCCGGCCGGCCGGAACGGACCGCCCGCGCGATCGAGGATGGCCCTGGCCCTCGCTTCGACCGGTTTGTCGACCATCTGACCGCCCGCCACGGCCACCGAACCGTCGCCGGTGTGCCCGAGCACGTCCCGCGCCCACTCGATCTCGCTGTCGGACGGGACCAGCCGGCGTTTCGCGGCGGCGACCTGGCGCGGGTGCACGCAGAGCTTCCCGGTGAAGCCGAGCGTTTTGGCGTGCTCGACGTCGGCGGCGAGCGCGGCCTCGTCGTCGAGTGCCGTGGTGACACCGTCGATCGGAGCCGCCCTGCCCGCGGCGGCCGCGGCGACGACGAGCGCCGACCGCGCGTACCGCAACGCCTCGTGCGACCGGTGGTCGACCCCGAGCTGCGCGGCCAGGTCCACGCTGCCGAAGGCGGGCCGCACCACCGCGTCCGCCCGGCAGACCTCCACCGCGCCCGCGACCCCGGCCGCCGTTTCCACCAGCGGGAGGATCGGGACACCCGGCAGCCGCCCGGCGAGGGAATCGATCTCGGCACGGTTCTCGGCTTTGGGCAGCATCACCGCGAGCGCCTGTCCGATACTCGCGACATCCTCGTGGTACCAAGCGGTTCCGGCGGCGTTGAGCCGGACGACCGCCTGATGGCCTTCCGCCAGCCATGCCCGGACGTGCTCACGGGCGGCCTCTTTCCGATCGGGCGCGACGGCGTCTTCCAGGTCGAGGATGACGACGTCGGCACCGCTCGCCGCGGCCTTGGCGAACCGGTCCGGCCGGTGTCCGGGGACGAACAGGAAGGTCTTCGCGCTTCTCAGGAGATCGTTCATCGGCCGAAGCTCCGTACCGTTCCGGTCGCCGTCCGCCGTCCGTGGCGATCACGTACCGCGGTGCCGGTGTCATCCGCCCGCACGATCATTCCCTGATGGTCGAACAGGGGTGAGACGAGCCGGTAGTCGAAGGCCCGCCTCCCACCACTTCCCCGCCGCCGGGCCGCTTCGGCCATCGCGAGCGCCTGCAACGGGCCGTGGGTGAGCAGTCCCGGGTAGCCCTCGACGTCGCGGGCGTAATCGCGGTCGTAATGGATGCGGTGAGCGTTGTAGGTCAGCGCCGAGAAGCGGAACAGCAGTGTCGGTGAGACGTCGATCGCCCATTCGTCGTCGGCCACCGGCACTTCCGGCGCCTCCACGGGCGCGTCGGCCTGCCCGGAAGCGGCGTCGCGGTAGACGATGTCCTGCTCCTCTTCGACCACGACCTCGCCGCCCTGGACGATCTTGTGGCCCGTCACGACGAAGGTCAGCCGCCCGGTGCGGCCTTGTTTCTCCTGTGTGGAAAGCACTTCCGTCTTCCGTTCGGCGGGCAGTCCGCACCGCAGCGGGCCGAGCGTCCGCACTCGCCCGCCCGCCCACATCCGGCGGCGCCCCGGCTCCGTGCCCCGGAGCGGATGCCCGTCCGGCCCCAGGTCGGCCTGCGCCGGCCGGTCCAGCAGGTAGAACCAGTGCCACAGCAAGGGCAGGCCGTCGCGGTCCAGATCCGGCAACTCGACGTCGAGCAGCGAAGCCAGCGCCTCCGCGGGGCCGGACTGCAGGATTTCCTTCACGTTCGCACCTCCTGGCGGGCACCGAACGCGGCCCGGATCGACTCGTTGTGCGCCCCCAGCGCGGGCACCGGCCCCATGACCGGTTCCCGGCCCGCGACTTCGACGGGCGGGAGCAGTGCCTCCAGCGGTCCGGCGGGGGTTTCCACCGCACGCCACCGATTCCTCGCGGCCAGCTGCGGGTGGCGGGTGAACTGCTCCGGAGTCCGCAACCGGGCGTTGGCGATTCCGGCGCGCTCCAGCAGGTCCCCGACCTCGTCCGCGGTCAGGCCGCTGAAGGTCTCCTCCAGGATCACCGTGAGTTCACCGTCGTTGCCGACGCGGTCGTCGTTGGTGCGGAAGCGCGGATCTTCGACCAGCGCCTCGTGTCCCAGGACGTCCCGGCACAGCACGCTCCACTCTCGTTCACTTTGGACACTCAGGAAGACCCTCTCGTCACCGGTGCGATACGGGCCGTACGGCGAGATCGACGGATGCGCCGCCGCCGTACGCCGCGGTGGTTCCTGGCCGTAGCGGGAGAAATAGGCGGGCTGGCTCATCCATTCGCCGAGCGAGTCGAGCATCGCGACGTGCAGGCTCGCGCCCTCGCCGGTGCGCTCGCGGTCGTACAGCGCGGTGAGGACGCCGCTGTGGGCGTACATCCCGGTGGCGATGTCGGCGATCGAGATCCCCGCCTTGGCCGGTGTCTCCGGGGTGCCGGTGGACATCACGAGCCCGGTTTCGCACTGCACCAGCAGATCGTAGGCCTTCTTCGTCCGATATGGACCTTCCGGGCCGTAACCGGAGATGGAGCAGTGGATCAGTTCCGGACGTTCCGCGCGCAGTGTCCCGGCGTCGAGGCCGAGCCGGTCCACCGCGCCGGGCGCGAGGTTCTGCAGGAAGACGTCCGCCTTGCCGATCATCGCGCCGAGCAGCACCCGGTCCGCCGGATCCTTGATGTCGAGTTCGACGCTCTCCTTGCCCCGGTTGAGCCAGACGAAGTAGCTCGACTGGCCGTGCACGGTCCGGTCGTAGTCGCGGGCGAAGTCGCCGACGCCGCGGCGTTCGATCTTGATGACGCGCGCACCGAGGTCGGCGAGCTGACGGGAGGCGAACGGAGCGGCGACGGCCTGCTCCAGCGCGACGACGGTGATTCCCTCGAGTGGTTGGCGCATACTGCCTTCCTCGGTGTTCAGGACGGGATGCGGTGCCGTTCGACCAGCTGGCGGGCGATCACGCCGCGCTGGATCTCGTTGGTGCCCTCGCCGACGATCATCAGTGGCGCGTCACGGAAGTACCGTTCGACGTCGAACTCGGTCGAGTAGCCGTAGCCGCCATGGATGCGGACCGCGTCGAGCGCGATCTCCATCGCGGCCTCGGAGGCGAACAGTTTCGCCATCCCCGCCTCCATGTCCGCGCGTTCGCCCGAGTCGTAGCGTCGCGCCGCGTGGTGCGTCAGCTGGCGGGCGGCCTCGAGTTTGGTAGCCATGTCCGCGAGATGGTTGCCGATCGACTGGTGCTGCCAGATCGGCTTGCCGAAGCTCTCGCGTTCCTGGGCGTAGCGCAGGGAATCCTCCAACGCCGCCCGTCCGACGCCGAGTGCCCGGCAGGCGACCTGGATCCGGCCGATCTCCAGGCCGCGCATCATCTGACCGAATCCGCGTCCTTCCACCCCACCGAGCAGGGCCGTGGCCGGCGCGCGAAAGTCGTCGAAGGAAAGCTCGCAGCTCTCGACACCTTTGTAACCGAGTTTGGGCAGATCCCGCGAGACCTCGAAACCCGGCCCTTTCTCCACCAGCAGGACGGAGATCCCCTTGTGTGCGGGTTCGGCGGCGGGGTCGGTCTTGCACAGCAACGCGACCAGCTGGGACCGGCGCGCGTTGGTGATCCACGTCTTGTTGCCGTTGACCACGTACTCGTCACCCTCACGCCGCGCCGTGGTGCGGAGTGCCTGCAGATCCGAGCCGCCACCGGGTTCCGTGAGCGCCATCGTCGCGCGGATCTCACCGGTCGCCATCTTCGGCAGGTAAGTGTCCTTCTGCACCTGAGTGCCATATGTGGCATGGAGTTTCGCGACGACGGTATGGCCGCCTATCGCGCCGGCAAGGCTCATCCAGCCACGCGCGAGCTCCTCCGTTATGAGCGCGTAGCACTGGGCGGAGACCTGAGTCTCGCCCCAAGGCTCGGGCACGGCCAGCCCGAAGACACCCATCGCCTTCATCTGGTCGATGAGTTTCCCGGGATAGGTGTTCGCATGGTCGAGCTCCCGCGCGACGGGCCGGACCTCGCGATCCACGAACCCGGCCACGAGCGCGACGATCTCGGTCTCTTCCTCGGTCATGTGGTTATCATGAGCGATGATGTGACGGTCTGTGAAATACCGAATCATGATGGTCGCATACCGGACCGCGATGAGCAGGAGTGAAGGTGGACTTCAAGCAGCTCAAGGCGTTGGTGACCGTCGCCGAGGTCGGCAGCGTGACCCGCGCGGCCGAGCTGCTGCACCTGGTCCAGCCCGCCGTCACCCGGCAGATCCGCACCCTGGAGCAGGAACTCGGGGTGCCGTTGTTCGAACGGACCCGCCACGGGATGCGCCCCACCGAGGCGGGCGCGACGCTCGTCGACCGTGCCCGGCGGGCACTCACCGAACTCGACCGGGCCCGGGCCGAGCTGGCCCCGCGACCCGGCGTGGTCACCGGGATCGTCACGGTCGGCCTGCTGGAGAGCGCCGCGGAACGGCTCGCCGCGCCGCTGACGACGGAAGTGCTCCGCGAGCATCCGGGCATCGAACTGCGGCTGCTCACCGCGTACTCCGGGCACCTCCAGCGGTGGATCGACGACGGCGACGTCGACCTGAGCCTGCTCTACAACTTGACCAGTACACCGTCGCTCTACGTCCGTCCGCTGGTCCGGGAACGGCTGTGGGCGGTCGCTCCCCCGTCGGCGGGGCTCGATCCCGCCCAGCCCGTCCCGTTCGCCGACGTGGCCGCGCATCCGCTGGTGATGCCCTCCAAGGGGCACGCTCTGCGCACCCTCATCGACGGCGCGGCCCGCGAGGCGGGCGCCGATGCGGAGGTCACCGTGCAGACCAACGCCATGACACTGCAGAAACGCCTGGTACTCGCCGGGCACGGCTGGACGATCCTGCCCGGCATCGGCATCGCGACGGACGTCTCCGACGGTGTCCTGAGCGCGGCTCCGGTGTGCGAACCGGAGATCTGGCGCACCGTCGTCCTCGGTACGCCCAGGACGGGTCGCGTCACGCCCGCCGTCGACGCCGTCGCACAGGCGCTCGTCCGGCAGATCCACCGGACCGTGCGGGAGGGCGAATGGCCCTCGGCACGGCTCTGGGAAGACCGAACAGGAGAAGAATGAGCACGCTCACCGGTAACGCCGTCGCCGCCGACGGCACCCGGCTGGCCTACCAGTGGCACGGCACGGGCAGGCCGCTCGTGCTGCTGGCCGGGCAGGCGAACGACCATACGTGGTGGGATCGCACGCGCGGGGACTTCCCGAGCACGATCACCATGGACTACCGCGGTACGGGCGGCAGCGACGCGCCCGACTCCGCTTACTCCACACCGGGTTTCGCGGACGACGTGCTCGCCGTCCTCGACGAACTCGGCGTCGGCGAGGCCGATGTCTACGGCACCTCGATGGGCGGGCGCGTCGCCCAGTGGGTCGCCGCGCGGTATCCCGATCGGGTGCGGCGGCTCGTGCTCGGCTGCACCTCGCCGGGCGGCACGCACGGGGTCGAGCGGTCGAACGACGTACGGCTGGCCCTGGCCCGGCGGTCCTCCGCGGAAGCACGGGAGACGCTGGAGAATCTGATGTACACCCCCGCCTGGCGTGCGGCCAATCCCGGTCCGTACCGGGTGCTGGGCGCGCACGGCATGCCGCCGCACGCGGTGCGCGGGCATCTGGTCGCGAGCAACACGCACGACGCCTGGGAGGTGCTCCCGGAGATCACCGCGCCCACCCTGGTCCTGCACGGTGACGACGATCTGCTCGCGCCCGTGGCGAACGCGCCGTTGTTGGCGGATCGGATTCCCGGCGCGCGGATGCATCTCTTCGCCGGGGCGCGCCATGCCTACTTCGACGAGTGCCGTCCCGAATCGAGCGAGCTGGTGAGCGACTTCCTCGGGTAGACCATGCCGGCCGGGTATGTGCCCATCGCGGATTTCTATTTCTCCACCGCAGGGATCACAGCTCATGCTGGTCGGCGTTCCCGGAGCGAAGGAGCTTCCCTTGCCGCACAAGAACCCGGTGTCGTCGCGAACGTGGTCCGCGGCTGCCTCGGCAACCTGGTCGAGTGGTACGACTGGTTCGTCTACGCCTCGTTCAGCATCTACTTCGCGGCCGGCTTCTTCCCCGAGGGAAATCTGACGGCCCAATTGCTCTCGACCGCCGTCGTGTTCGCCGTCGGCTTTCTGATGCGCCCGCTCGGAGGCTGGCTTCTGGGCCTCTACGCGGACAAGTTCGGCCGCCGGGCCGCGCTGACCCTGTCCGTGACGCTGATGAGCTTCGGTTCGCCGGCCATCGCCCTCACTCCCGGCTATTCGTCGATCGGCATCCTCGCGCCCGTGATCCTCGTGGTCGCCAGACTCGCGCAAGGTCTGTCGGTGGGTGGCGAGTTCGGTTCGAGCGCGACCTACCTGTCCGAGATCGCCACTCCGCGGCGACGCGGTTTCTACTCGAGCTTCCAGTACGTCTCGATCACCGTCGGCCAGCTTTCGGCCCTGCTGGTGATGATCGTCATGCAATCACTGCTCACCGAAGCGCAGATGTACGCGTGGGGCTGGCGGGTGCCCTTCGTGCTCGGCGCGATCGCCGGACTCGTGGTGATGTACCTCCGCCGCACCATGGTGGAATCGGAGCACTTCCAGCGCTCCGCGACCACCGGCCCGCCGTCCCGCGGCGGACTGCGGGTCCTGCTGCGCGAGCACCGTCGCCAGGTTCTCGCCGTTCTCGGCCTCGCCATCGGCGGCACGGTGGCCTTCTACACCTTCACCAGCTACCTGCAGAAGTACATGGTGAACACGGCGGGAATCCCCAAGCCGACCGCTTCACTCATCGGCTTCGCCGCCCTGTTCCTGTTCATCTTCATGCAGCCGTCGCCGGCGCCCTTTCCGACCGCTGGGGCCGCCGCCCGGTCATGTTCGGCTTCTCCATCGGCGGCATGGTGCTGACCGTGCCGATCATGACGCTCGTGGGCAGGACGGGGAATCCGTGGGTCGCCTTCCTGCTCATGATCACCGCCATGATCTTCCTCAGCGGCTACACGGCTTTGTCGGCCATCATCAAGGCGGAAATGTTCCCCACCAACGTCCGTGCGCTGGGAGTCGGACTCCCGCATGCCCTGGCGACCGCCGTCTTCGGCGGCCTTTCGGAACCGATCGCGCTGGCCTTGAAGCAGGCCGGACACGAGAGCGTGTTCTTCTGGTGGGTCACCGGCTGCATCGCGCTGACGTTCGTGGCGACTCTGGTGGTGCGGGAACCTTCGCGTGACTCTTCTCTGGAAATCGACGCGGTGCCTGCGCGGGATTCCGTGGTGAGGTAGGCGGGGCAGGGTTGGTGTTGGGGTTGCTCGGTTCCTAGGGGCTTGTCCTTGCGATTCCGGTGTTGCCGAATTCCGGCGATGGGCCGCGGCGGGAGGGGTACCGCAGCGACGGTTGCCGGTTCGGGGGCGAGCAGGGAGTCTCGCCTCTTGCGATGAGCCGTAGCCGAATTCCGGCGATGGGCCGCAGATCTCCGCATGAGACGCAGGAGCGACTGGGGTTTGCGGCAGCGCACTGTTCCGCACACCTGCCCGGGAACAGGCCGTGACCGAATTTCGGCAACGGCAGTCGCAGGGTTCCCCAACTGGAAGGTTGTGACACTCTGGGTACCGCAGAACCGTCAGCATTGCGCCGACTCTCGCGGAATCCCGCCCCACCGCGGCCAGGACGTTGCCGAATTTCGGCGACGAGCGGTCACAGCGCCTCTCCAGCTGAGGGGTGAGTACGACAGCCGCCGTGGCACCGATCCGTGCGGAGCCCTGTCCGCGCGCTCAACCATGGTCGTATTTCGGTAATGGGCTACGTGGTGCGAGGCCCTACGGCTGGCAGCGTGGCCGTTTTTCGGCGACCGGTTCAGAATGGTGGCTCTTGGGTGCGGGGTTCGTGCAGTGGTGGTGGTGTGCTGTTGTAGCTGTGTCCGGTGGGTGTGGTGATGGTGAGGGTGCCGTCCTCGGCGAGGTGGTAGATCCAGCCGGGTTCGTCTTTCAGTCGGTGGTCGCGGCGGCAGAGGTCGATCAGTTCGGTGGCACTCGTGTGGCCGCCGTGCTGCCAGGGCAGTGAGTGGTCGAGGTCGCAGGCTTGGGCGATGCGGTGGCAGCCGGGTCTTCGGCATTCGCGGTCTCGTACTCGTACGAACTCGTCCAGTCCGGCGGTGGGCCGGTAGCGGTCGCGGCCGAGGTCGAGGACTTGTCCGGAGAGGGGGTCGGTGATGATCCGGCGCAGGACGGTGTCTGGGCCGGAGGCGATGTGCCGGGCCAGCGACGCCGGAATATGCCCATGCCCGGCCAATTCGGCGGGGTCGTCGTTCAGGCCGAGGTAGGTGTTTAAATCCATGTAGAGGAACACTTCGGACCGTTCACTTTTGCCGCCTTGTCCGCCCAACATCAGGTCGAGGGCGATGTCGGCGCGCAGCTGATCCAGGGTGCGGGTTTCTCCACCGGTTTTGAGGGCGCGTGCCTCACGGTCGATGCGCGTATAGGCGGCGGCGACCTTTTCCACGGGGCCGTCCTCGACCTCGATCGACGCCACCCCGGTCTCGCCGTGGCGGATCGACAACCGGCGCCCGGCACGGTGCCGCTCCGCGCGCCGGGCGGCACCCTCACGGTCGGCCATCACCGCCGCGTGATTGGCCGCTTTCCGGATCTGGTCGCAGTTCCGGCCTGGCAGGCGATCCTCCAACACCGCGTCCACCGCGCGGGCGTCCTCGTCCGACAGCCACGCTGTCGCGGTGGCGACCTTCATCGCCCCGTAGCCACCCACCTCTCCGCGGTCGAGCAGCCCGAGTGTGCGCGGGAGGCGGGTGGTCAGCGCCACTGCCGTCGACACCAGACCCGCCGCGTGACCGTCCACAACGGACAAGGCGAACGCGATCTCCTGCACCACACTAGAAGCGCCGCCACGGTGGCGGTTCAGCTGCGCCAAAGCGCGGAACCGGACCGCCTCCAACCGCGCGATCCCTTCCGACGCGGCCACGGCAGCGTCGACAGCATCACTGTCGCCCAACGAATCCAGCGAAGCATTGACCTCCTGCAACACATCAAGCGAGATGATTTCCTTGAGTAGCGCCACAGTGGCGTTGCGTGTGTCCACACAAAGAACCTACAACCAGCCACCGACAGTTTCCGGAATCCAACCCGTTTCCATTACACG